>JBLHXN010000053.1:0-23175 GCA_047630355.1 Spirosomataceae bacterium
CTTGTATTTGTTCACGCCCACGATAACATCTTTCTTTGAGTCAATTCGGGCTTGTTTTTTTGCCGCTGCCTCCTCAATTTTCATTTTGGGTAATCCGGCTTCAATGGCTTTCGTCATGCCGCCCATTTCTTCCACTTCTTCAATTAACTCCCACGCTTTCTTTACTAGTTCGTCGGTTAAATATTCTACGTAATACGAGCCGCCAAACGGGTCAATGGCTTTCGTAACCTCGGTTTCTTTCTGTAAATAAATTTGCGTTTCGCGGGCAATTCGAGCCGAGAAATCAGTTGGGAGAGCGATGGCTTCGTCCAATGAATTAGTGTGCAATGATTGCGTTCCGCCCAATACCGCCGCTAAGGCTTCAATAGTGGTTCGGGCGACGTTGTTGAACGGATCTTGCTCGGTCAACGACCATCCCGAAGTCTGACAGTGCGTCCGCAATGCCATTGATTTTTCTTTTTTCGGGTTGAATTGCTTCACAATTTTTGCCCAAAGCAAACGTCCGGCTCGCAGTTTCGCAATTTCCATGAAATGGTTCATCCCGATTCCCCAAAAGAACGAAAGGCGAGGGGCGAAGTCGTCGATGTCCATTCCCGCCGAAATACCGGTTCGGATGTATTCCAAGCCATCAGCGAGGGTGTAGGCTAACTCGATGTGAGCGGGTGCTCCGGCTTCGTGCATGTGATAACCCGAAATAGAAATCGAGTTGAACTTGGGCATGAATTCGGAGCTGTACGCAAAAATATCCCCGACAATCCGCATGGACGGAGTGGGAGGGTAGATGTACGTATTTCGCACCATGAACTCCTTCAAGATGTCGTTCTGAATCGTTCCCGTAAGTTTTTCGGGAGAAACGCCCTGCTCTTCGGCGGCAACAATATAAAACGCCATGATGGGCAAAACGGCACCGTTCATGGTCATCGAAACCGACATTTTATCCAACGGAATTTGATTGAAAAGCACCTTCATATCTTCCACGGTGTCGATGGCAACACCCGCTTTCCCTACATCGCCTTGTACTCGTGGGTGATCGGAATCGTACCCACGATGCGTAGCTAAATCAAAAGCAACGGAAAGTCCCTTTTGCCCGCCCGCTAAATTCCTTCGGTAAAAGGCATTCGACTCCTCGGCGGTTGAAAAACCAGCGTATTGTCGGATTGTCCACGGGCGTTGGGTGTACATGGTGGCGTATGGCCCTCGCAAGTACGGCGGAACTCCTGCTGCAAAACCGATGTGCGGAATTTCTTTCGTGTCTTCCTCCGAAAAATGAGATTTCAAGTCAATTTCCTCGGCGGTTTTTAATGTGCTTTTGGATGCTGAAACTTTGTTACCAGTTTTAAAGTCGAATAGTTTTATTTTAGAGAAATCGGCTTGCATAGGGAAAGAGTTAAAAATATCATAGTGCTGAATTAATTGCCTGTTTCTTTGTCTTGCTACAAAGAAACAAAAATCAAGATTGCATCCATTTCTTAACGCTGCACGAACGACAAAATCCTAAATTCCATAAACTCGCTTCGCTCAAACAGTATGGAATTCTTGACGGATTTCGTCATTTGTTTCGCTAAAATAGATAAGATCGTACTATCGACTCATAAGCTATGACTTATGAAGGGTTATACTTAACAATTGACGTGATACGAAGTTACGGAAAATGAAAATAAGAAAATCTATAATTGCGTTTAAAGCATTTTCTGCAAATAAGGAAAGTTATATTTGTACTTAACGCCGGAAGTGCAATTATAAAATTTGGTGTTTGCACTTTATGAGGTACTTACAACTTATTTTAACTTTCTATTAAACTATGAAAATAGCCTTCTTCAGCAGCAAATCGTACGACCGCACATTTTTCAAAAAGCAAAATGACGCTGAACACGAATTGACATTTTTTGAAACGAGCCTCGAACCACATACCGCCAAACTCGCCGAAGGTTTTGAGGTAATTTGCGTATTTGTGAACGATGATTTAAGCGAACTCGTGATAAAATGTATCGCCGAAAATGGGGTAAAGCTCATTGTACTGCGTTGTGCGGGTTTTAATAACGTGGATTTGGAAGCCACCGAAAAGCACGGTTTGAAAGTATACCGCGTTCCGGCGTACTCGCCCGAAGCTGTGGCGGAACACGCGTTGGCGTTGATTTTGACACTCAGTCGAAAAACTCACAAAGCCTACAACCGTATTCGGGAGAATAACTTTTCGCTCGAAAAGCTGACGGGTTTTAACCTGCATGGAAAAACCGTCGGTGTTATCGGAACGGGGGTAATTGGCGTTGCTTTCTGCAAAATAATGATTGGGATAGGCTGTAAAGTTTTGGCGTACGATATTAAAGTAAACGAAGCATTAGAAAAGCTCGGTGTGAAATTCGTTACGTTGGATGAATTGCTTGAGCAATCGTTTATTATTTCGTTGCATTGTCCGCTGAATCCGTCCACAAAATATTTAATGGATAAAACTGCTTTCAAAAAAATGAAAACGGGGGCGATGCTCATTAACACAAGTCGTGGAGGATTGGTAAATACAAAAGACGCCGTACACGCTTTGAAAGAAGGGGCGTTGGGTTATCTGGGCATTGACGTTTATGAACAAGAAGGCGATTTATTCTTCAAAGATTTATCCGAAACGGTTATTCAGGACGATGTTATCAGTCGTTTAATGACCTTTCCGAACGTTTTGATTACGGCTCACCAAGGCTTTTTTACGAACGAAGCCTTAGCTGAAATAGCGTCTGTTACGTATCAAAACATTGCTAATTTTGAGAACGGGGTAGAGACGGGGAATGTGGTTGATCTACTATAAGAAACCTCACTCCCGAACCTTCTCTTGAAACTAATCTTGTAGGAGTTTGAATTTGCAAACCTCGTAGAGGTGAAATCTGAATAGGTTTAGCAGGGGAAAGTAAATTTCAAGCTCCATCGGAGCAATATATTTAAGTGCTTGATGCCGCTCCGACGGAGCGGCATTAATCAAACCCTTTAATTTCTATTATTATATCACTCCTATCGGAGTTTGAGGAAACTCCTAAAAGGATTAACTTCCCAAGCGAGGAGAATGACTTTCAATAGCCTATTTTACATGTCGTTCCAAAAGCGTGTCAATTACTTCATCGAGCTTTATGTCTTTGGCTTCGAGAAGGATTAGGTAGTGAAAGAGCAAGTCAGCGGCTTCACCGAGGAAGAGGTCTTTATTGTCGTCTTTTGCTTCGATGACAAGTTCAACGGCTTCTTCACCCACCTTCTGAGCAATTTTATTGATGCCTTTATCGAATAGGCTCGTTGTGTAAGACTTTTCCGACGGATTGTTTTTACGGTCTTTGATTATGCTACGCAACCGACTGATGAATAGAACTTTGTCTTCGTTTTCTTCATTCCAGCAGGTATCACTTCCGGTGTGGCAAGTAGGGCCCCGCGGTGTGGCTTTTATCAGGATAGCATCTTGATCGCAATCAAGTGCAATGTCGTTCACCAATAAGTAGTTTTCGGAGGTTTCGCCTTTTGTCCATAACCTTTTCTTGCTGCGGCTGTAAAAGGTAACCTTTCCTTCGGCTTGGGTTTTTTCGAGGGCTTCGGCGTTCATGTAGCCGAGCATTAGCACTTTACCCGTCCATTGATCCTGAATTATTGCGGGAAGTAGTCCGTCGGGTGATTTATCGAAATTAGCGTTCATGTTTTGCATGTTAGTTCCCCGAAAGCTATCGGGATAGATGTTCGGTTTTAAGTGAAGTTTGTAAGCGGGTTTACGCTGAACTTCTTCGAATATCTGTTCGCAAAGGTAGGGAGAATGTGCAAAAGGTGGTTATGTGAAGTTACAGAATCTTAAAGAACAGTTATTTATCAATTGGTAGTCAGCGGATTGACGTTTTTAAGAGAAATTTTTTCAAAAGAACTTTGTCGGATATAAAAACTCCTTCTATCTTTGCATCCACAAATCAGGAACGGTTCATCGTTTGAAACGTTTTTGAATACCAAAAGAATAAGCAGAAGTAGCTCAGTTGGTAGAGCGTAACCTTGCCAAGGTTAAGGTCGCGGGTTCGAGACCCGTCTTCTGCTCGAAAGATAAGCACCGATTTTTTTGGGTGCTTTTTTTTTCAGGGTACCAACCCGCCGAGGTGGTGGAACTGGTAGACACGCAGGACTTAGTTCTTTGATGAACATCAAAAATTTGAGTGCTCAGGCGGAAACACCTGATGCAGAACCGCTTAAATTCGGGGAAGCCTTAACTGGTAATCCCGAGCCAAGCTTCGTTGGAAACAATGTTGAAGGTGTAGAGACTTAACAGGCGGCATCTAAGTAATTTTAATTATAAGATGAAGAGAAAGTCCAGACCACAAATCACGTAAAGCTCGTGAGCGATGAAAATCGTAGCTGGTAAGAAAATCCTGTGAGCTTTTAAACTCGTACGGGTTCGATTCCCGTCCTCGGTACAACTTAGCTAAAAATTAGCTAAACAACAACCAAACAAAAAGAGTGTAGAATGCTGTAAATCAACATTTTGCACTCTTTTTTTGTTTAACCTCCTCTACTTACTTATTTCTTGTTTATTTGTTTTTTATTTCAAAACTGTCATAATTCTGTCATAATTTTTGTAAAACTTTAGCTTGGTGCTGTGTTAATCCCTAAAAAAGTCAAAAACTCCGTAGCTTGTTATTACCTCCGCTTCCTCCGCTCGTTCATAGTCCATAACATCAAATATTACGGCTTTAGCCTCGTCAACCATTAATAGTGTATCGTTTGGGTACATTGAAAGTCTATCATAAATTAGCAAGCCATTTAAACGCTCTGTAACGGTATAAATAGAGTCGGGGTAATTACCTCAATCTTGTAAGATTCTTTCGTAGGAGCGTTGTATTCGTTACTATTATGGCAAGCTGCGACAACAAGTATTATTAAAAGTATTGGTTTCATTTTATTGAACTCTTAACGTTGTGGTTTTGCAACGCTTGTTTTAGTGCGTACGGGGTGGTCTTTTTAACGTTCGTAAATTGAAATATCTCAATCAATAAATCGTAACTCGCTTTGTATACAGGCAACTCATTGTGCGAGCCCATGTTGTTTTCAAAATAAACTGCTTACGCGGTATTATTAAATGGATAAACACTTCGACAAGCCCAGTGCGAGTAATTAAAAAGCCCGAACTGGTCGCACTTTGTGAGAAGGGACCCACTTATTGGAACCGTCGTACCAGATATTATTATGAAAATCCAGTAACCACGCACCGCTGCTACCGACCTGCGTAGAACTCCAATACATGGCACTAATAAAGCCGCCAAGATTTCCTAATCCCATAGCATTTCCTTGGCCTATGTTTTGATACATTAAATCCAATTCATCCTTTGAAGGCAGAAACCAATCTTTATGTCCCAATAGCACTAAATTTGCACAAATATCGGCGGCAGTACCCGGAGTAATATCTGCTGCTTCGATGTCAATCGTATTTTGATTTCCTGTGCCTATTGCAGTTCCATTGGCTCCAGCAATTAAAATTCCATAAGAGCCCCATGGAGCGTTAGACTGGTTTGTGGTAGCTGCAACAAGACCGTGACAGCCAAGTTCATCTTTATAAAAACAATTCCTCCCGCGTAATATTCCCCTATAACAACAGCACAAGGTGATTTTGTAATCCAAGTAGGGGTAGTTCCAACCATTGTCAATACTTGTCCATCTAAACCTCCAGGGAGTTCATTATACGTAGCATTAACCACATAAGGATCTAACCCTGTTCCTGCACCCGTAATTGTGACATTTGAACCTGCAGTTGTTACACCGCCTTGTCCGTCTGTGCCCGTTGACAACCTCCTCCAAACAGGTGAAATTGCAGTTCCAGAATTGTAATAATACCCCGGTATTATATCGCTCAAAGAAGCGGTATTGTAAACCAACAAACTTACTGCGGGTGATGCTATCGTAGTGGCATCTGTGGTACCCGTAAGAGATATATTGGGTATCAAAATCCCCTTGCTGGCTGAACTTACTTCCAGCATGGCACTACCGGGATCGTCTTCATTGTTCAGCTTTATAGATTGTCCAAAGCTTGTCGCTTGCAGCATTAATGCTAATACTACAGTTAAAAATAGTGGTTTCTTCATTTTGTTAGATAGAAGGATATTAATTTAAAAAGGTTTGGGAAATGGACTCTAACTTTGCAGTAAATAATCCAGTGAATTAAATCATTAAAATTGAGAAAAGTAGTGCATCAAAAATTAATTGTTTCTTTTGGCCAAGTATTTTAGAGTTGGAACCTTTAATAAACGGTCATAATTTCGACACAAAATCGAAAGAAACACTGTTGTGGATAAACTTTTTCTGAAAAATAGTTTTGTAATTTTTCAATCGTGAAACAAAACGCAACACTTATCCGTTTAAATTTTGTCTTTGATGCACAACCGTCGGGTTACATTTTGTAGCTCGACGGTTTTTTTGTTCTGCAATTTTCTCCCCGCAGTTTTGAATCACTCCATCTTCGGTATTATTAAGCGTTTTTTAGCTGTATTTTAAAAATCTATCCTTTATTTAGAATAAATATAAATAAGAGTATATCTTTGTGTTATACAAAAGATAACTATGAAATTGACTTGGGCGGAAGTTATTGAAAATAGAGAGGAAATGGGCGGTAAAGAACTGATGAAGATGCCATTCGACAACGAATGTTGTGTTTTGAAAAAGTGCTGCAAAAAGTATAAGAAGAAGGGGAAATATTGCAGAAGTTGTCCTAAAGTTTAGGTAGAAAATTATCCACCAGCCTTTTTTGCTCCGTGGCCCGTCTTCTTTAAGTACTCCACTACTTTATCCCGGTGGTCGCCCTGAAGTAATACCTCGCCGTCTTTTGCCGTTCCGCCGCTACCACACAACGATTGCAATTCTTTCTTCAAAGTTGCTAAATCAAACGCATTGCCCGTGAAATCTGCCACGCGAGTTACTACTTTGCCTCCACCTTTCCTATCGAGCCAAACCTTTAACTGTTGTTGTGAATTTTCGAGGGTATCGTCTTCACTTTTTTCGGAATCAAATACAAAATCTTTATTTGTGGAATACATAATGCCATCGTTTTGACGGCGGTGCTTTTTGCTCATGGTAACTTGTGTTTTGAACAAAGAAAAAGAGATTTAAACCAAAAGGCAATTAATCGGGACGCGATTTTTTGCACGTAGCTTTCGGATTCGGGAATACTTCCATACTTTTAGCTTCGTAATTCAGACAAAAGACAAGTCTTTATCTTTTCCATTAAGGTTTTACTCATGAAAAAAAAGCTACTTTGTACATTACTTTTCGCTTTGGTTAGCTTCGTGGGAATTGCCCAATCAGCCGAGGAAACGATTATCCGAGAAACCCTTTCCCGACAGAATAAAAACTGGAACGACGGAAATATAAAAGCGTTTATGGAAGATTACTGGAAGTCGGATTCACTCATGTTTATCGGAAAGACGGGCGTAGTTTACGGTTGGAAAGCCACCGAAGAACGCTACTTCAGAAATTATCCTGACCGTAAAACAATGGGTCAATTATCATTTGATATTAAGAAAGTTGACTTGCATTCTTCAACTACTGCGTGGGTCTTGGGAAGCTGGCAACTCACCCGGCCCGAAGTCGGAGATATTGGAGGATATTTTACGCTAATTTTTAAAAAAATTGGTGGTAAATGGGTCATCGTAAGTGATCATACAAGTTGACTTTTTAGTTAAAACTTATCGGTTAATAATTATAGCTTCGTTTGGTCATTTATCAAGCTATAACGTTTTTCAATTATACTAATAGAACTATCTTCCCCAACTACTCTCCCGATAACTATCGGGATTAGCCCCTAAATGCTATGTCAGAAAAAATACCCGTCGGTTTTGAAGGCCGGCACACATTCAAGTTCACGCAGCAAGACGTTCAAACTTTTGCTGACTTAACAGGCGATCACAATCCAATCCATCTGGATGCAGATTACGCCGCAACCACCGCATTCAAAAAGCCGATTATCCACGGGCATTTGAGCAGCAGTGTTTTTACGAAATTTCTGGGAATGGAAAAACCCGGCGGTCCTGGCTCAATTTACATGAAACAAATCACGGAATACCTCCGCCCGATGTTTGTAGATAGGGAATACGAAGTGCGTTTTCGGGTGATTGAAGTAAACGAACGCCGTAGCACCGCCGAAGTTGCCACCGAAATTTACGATTTAGAAACAGGAAAAATCACGATTAGAGGGGTAGGGAGTTTAATGAATAAAGAGAATTATTAAAACTGACTCGAAAGCAATCCTCTCAGAAATTTTTAAGGGTAGCGTTCATAATTAGAAAGCTACCCTTCCCATGTCGTTTACTTCGCTTTGCGGACGTAGATATTCCCGTTCATGTTTTTCATCAGAACTTCAGCACCGCCGCCGTTGATTTTGCCACGAACCCAGTTTTCGAGTTTGATTTTGTAGCTTCCTTCGTCTGTTGATTTCTTTACTTGCTGGGTGGTGGCGTCTAACTCAAAGTCGGTATAGATTTCCCCACGGTCGCTTTTCATCTTCATGTCGGCTTTAAAGTTTGCCGGAAACGTGACATCAACGTTACCGTTTAGGGTTGTGAATGCCAACGGAGAACCCGCTTTGTGGCTTTTCAAATCTCCTTTAATATCACCGTTAATAGTTGTTGCGATAATTGACCCCGAAACATTCTTGAACGTAATCTCGCCGTTTACGTTTTTTACTTCGATATCGCCATTCACATTGGCAATCGAAATATCTCCGTTGTTAATGGTCGATACTTCGAGCCGCGAAATGCCCGCCGGGACTTTTATCGTCAACGTAATCGCCTTCATCCAACCCGGTGCTCGAACGGTAACTACGTTGTCTTTCTCTTCAACTTCTAGCTCAAAACCGCTGCTCCCGTTAATTCTTTTCATACCGCCTTTTTCTTTTGAATCTGTGTAATGTTCGGTTTTCCTTTGTTCGGCTTCAATCAAAACCTCTTTACCAGTATAGCCGATAACATTGATGGAGCCGTAGATTAATCCCGCTTTCAGAGTGAACAAAGCCCCCGGTTTAGAAAGCGGTACGTTCAATTTTTGAGCTTGCGAAAAAGCTGTAAATGCGATGAATAATAATACGGTAATTGTTAAGATATACTTTTTCATAATTTGTGATTTGTTTAACCTCTCCCCAGCCCTCCCCAACGTTGGGGAGGGAGCGAAAAGTGTATTCTTTTAAAAGGTATTTCTAATTCAAAACCTGTAAAGAAGATTGGAAGAGATGTCATCCTCGCTTGATGTAAATATCTCCGTTTAAGGTTTCAAACTTGAGTTTCGTGCCGCCATTTCCGATGCGGATTGGCGAGCGGCTGCTCACTTTATATTTGGTGCCGTTGCCAGATTTGCTTTCTTCGACTTCGTTTGGCAGGAGTTTATAGTTTTTAAATTCTGTAAAGTACTCGCCGTTTATGCTTTTGAAAGTCAAATCAGCCGCAAGGTTTGGTTGATAAGTGACGTTGATATTACCGTTAATAGTGTGATAACTTGATGCCTTCAGCGGGTTCTTCAAATAGTTGACCATTACATTGCCGTTTACTGTATGGGCACGGGTGGTGGCTTGGGCATCTTCAATAGTTATTCCGCCGTTTACATTATTTACGTGCAATTGCCCCGCCACGTTTCTGACAACTACTTCACCACCGTTTACAGTAGAAGCTCTGACGTTCAGGCTATTAGGGACTTGTACTTTGTAATTGAGCTCGACTTGATACTCAACTGGTTTACGGTTTTGCCAATCTTCTTTTTCGTAATTCCGATTTGGGTGGGTATCCCACGGTTCGGAGATGTAGACAATTAAGCTGTCTGAATTTTTATTAAAACTTAGTCTAAAATCCCGTTTCCCCTCATTCAATAAGTCTTCCGTTTGTGCCGATATAGTTTTTTTTATTTCAACCCTAACTACGTTTCCGTCGTAACCCTCAATGTCAACGTCTCCGTTCAGGTTGTAGAGAGCCAATGTGGTATTAAAGTTTACAGAATACTCTTTTGAGATAGTTTCTGAGAATGTATGTTTGTCTCGCTGAGCGTGGCAAGCCGTTGCAATGACGATAAGTAATAATAGAATGTGCTTTTTCATAATTTGTGTGTTTGTTTTTATAACTTTTCTAAGATAGAGAGCCGATGTCCTTTTGTTATAGAAAGTGCCGTACCTACGGCACTTTAATTAATGACTTCTTATTTTTATGTTATTAACATATCGCCCCGAATGGGGCTAAAACTTAAATAATCTCCAGTAAACTCTGCTCGATTTTCATCTTTACGCCTTCGTTGAGGTTCTTCTTTCGGAGTAATTTTTTAAGACTATTGACTGCTTTTTTCTCTTGTAACACCACCATTACGTCAGCTATGGCGGCCTGAACGAGTGGCGATTCCTGCTGCGTAATAGATGCGACCAATCCCTCCCGAACTTTTGGGTTATCTGCCATGGTGGCGAGGGCTTCGAGCGTCATAATCCGCACATTATCGTTGTCGTCGTTATTGAGCGTTACCAATAATGCCTTAATTACCCTTTGATTAATACTTGGTAGTTCTTCCGTCAGGCTGACCGCCCGGATGCGTTCACTCGCCGATGGGTCTTCGAGCAAACTTAGCATCACCATTTCCTTCATTTCTTTTACTTCTGCACTCAGAATCGCTATCTCCTCGGTAGATTTATTACTAAAAAAGTAGCTATTAATGAATAAACCAGAAGCGATTCCTATAATTAAAAGTCCGACGCTGTACGCTAATTTAAAGCGGGGTTGAAAAATCTGTAAACCTGCGAAATATCCTTTGACCTTTGCCCAAAAACTTGAACGATTCTCGTCTTCGAACTCACCTAACATCTGATAGAAGTTCTCCGATAGGCTCTCCGATGGCTCAGGTTCGGGAAGGGTTTTTATCAAATCCCACAGTTCCTTTTGCTGTTTTAGATCTTCTTTTCCTCCGACGTACATTTTGTTTTTTTCTTCAAAGTAACGGCGGTCAGATTCGCTCATCTTATCGTTCAGGTAATCGTTTAATTCGTCGTTCATCTTTTCTTATTTGCTCTCTTTTACCCGTCCCTTTCGCCCACTCCGTCTTTTATACCGACTTCGTCAGATATAAAATCCACCGAGCGTCGGTCGCCTCTCCGAGAAGAGGATTTACTATTCACTACTTATCCTAAAATAGGTACTTTGTAATTGCTTTAGAGCACGCTGAATTTTCACTTTTGCGTTGCTTGATTCAGATGCCGTGCCGATGGTACTTTTGACCATTTTATAATCTGTTTTACTGTTTAGATTTCGCTCTTACCGGAGCTACTGATTTCTCATTCACTATTTACTTTAAAATAGATGTCTTGTAATTGCTTCAATGCCCGATGAATTTTTACTTTAACGTTACCTTCTGTTGTGTTTAGTACTTGGGCAATTTCGCTATATTTCAGTTCTTGGTATCGGCTCAGAATTAGCACTTCGCGGTATTCTTCATTCAGTAGATTCATCGCGTTTTGCAATGCTTCTACCTCCTGAGTTTTGTGCAATTCTTCGTCGGCTTGTTTTCCTCCGGTAATGCTTTCTTCAAATTCTCGGACATCCTGTTGTCGGTGTTTTTTGTTCTTTTTTGCTTCGTCGTTCAGCACGTTTCTCGCTAAATGATACATCCACGTTTTGAATTCGCCCTCACTCGTAAAAGTGTGGCGGTATTTGAGCATTCGGTAAAAAACAGTCTGCACCATATCTTCACTACTATCCGCTTCTCCGTACATTTTGAGTAGGAACCCGTAGAGCGGACGGTTGTATCGCTCAAATAGTAATCCCATCTTGTTCAAATCGCCGGATTTGACTTTTAGCATTAAAGAATTATCAGATAGTGCGTTCAAGGGCTCGCTTTTTCAGTGTGTTTGTTCCGGTAACCGGAACTTTTATAAAAGGTTACAGTAAAATCAAAAAATCCTGATATTCACGAAAATGAACATCAGGATTTTGTCAAAAAAAGTAAATGTATTACGCAAGCATGAGCTCTCGTTGATGTTTCAATTCATCACGCTTTACGAAGGTAATCGGGACAAATTCATCCGTTGGTGAACCGGTGAAGTAAAGACTCCAATCCTGATCGTAACCCTGTAGTAAATGTTTGATGCATTCGGCTCGGTCAATGGTCGGTGTTTCGCAGTCTTCCCAGTAGAAAGCTCTACGTGGTAATGCAGTTGCTGTTTCTAACCGTTGATGGTCACTTCGATTTCGACTTCCTGTTTGCCTTTTCCCTGCGGCAATGGTATTTGCAATATGTGCCATGGTTTTGTTTGTTTATAAGTGAATAAATAGTTCGTTTTTTATGATTTTGAATGCTTCCGTTTGTCTTAAACTTGGTCATTTAAAGAATCCGTTTTATCCGCTCAATCCTTGTTCCAACTTTTCGACGACATCAGGCTTATGTGATAAGCCCCTACTCGCTGCGTAAACTCTTTACCGGATCCATTAATGCCGCCTTGATTGCCTGAAAACTGACGGTTAATAGTGTTATTGTCAACGCTCCAATACCCGCAATGGCAAAAACTGACCAGGATAAATCTGTGCGGTACTCGAACTTATCAAGCCAGCCGCTCATGAAATACCACGCAATGGGGGAGGCGATGAACAGAGAAATAAATACCAGCCAGATGAAGTCTTTGGAGAGCATTGCCCACAGGTTTTGCACGGATGCTCCCAATACTTTACGAACGCCAATTTCTTTGGTACGTTGCTCGGCAACGAAAGAGGCAAGACCGAAGAGTCCGAGGCAGCTGATTAGAATAGCAAGTCCGGTGAAAATAC
Organism: Spirosomataceae bacterium; assembly: GCA_047630355.1. Lineage (GTDB taxonomy): Bacteria > Bacteroidota > Bacteroidia > Cytophagales > Spirosomataceae > JANQUM01. Next base: position 12,771 of record JBLHXN010000053.1, read on the forward strand.
CCGATAGATTCCCGATTCTCTCTTCAGAAGCGAACTTTTTGGCGAATTGCTCGTCCACAAATTCGTACAAAAAAGGTAAGTTCGGAAAGTTCTTTTTAAAGACTTTTTCTATAGTCTTAACGTTCGCTGATGCACTTTTATCGGGATTCAACCGCAGGTTATAATAGCTTTGGTTACCGTATCTGTCAAAGCGGTAAAGTGCTTGCTTTACTGGTTCGTAAGGTGATTGCACCAAAACATCTTCAATAACGCCGATAATCTGTAACGAAGGACCGGGGTCTTCGTCGCTGTCGTCTCGCAAAAATTTACCCACTGGCTCAGCGATGCCTAAGTACTTGACGGCGGTTTCATTAATGAGAACTGCATTGGAGTCAGAAGCGAGCTTGCGGTCAAAGTCACGTCCGGCAATGATAGTTAGATTTAATGATTTTGCGTATTCGTAAGACACTTCGGTGTACGCTAAGTCTTCCTGAAAACCCTCCAGTTTGCCCTCCCACGTCCAGCCGGAGCGGTTTGACCAAACTTGCGTAGTCGGGCTGCTTGACGAAGATATTTCTATCACCGCTCCCGAACTTATGAATTCGTTTCGCATGAAATCGTACTTTCCTTCAAAGTCAGAACCCAAAATAGGAAGTTGAACTAAACCTTCTTTATCGTATCCAATCGGGCGGTTTTTACTGTGTTGTATTTGTTGATAAACCACCATTGTTCCAATAATAAGTGCCACCGAAACTGTAAACTGAACAACCACTAAAACTTTACGCGGCAACGAAGCAAAACGCCCCGCTTTGAACGTTCCTTTTAACACTTTTATGGGTTGGAAAGAAGATAAATACAGAGCAGGGTAACTGCCGGATAATAGAGCTGTGAGTAAGACAAAAGAAAGCGAAACAAGCCAAAATGTACCGCTTGCCCAAGGGAACTCCATTTCTTTACTTGCCAGTTCGTTAAAGCCCGATAGCGAAGCTAATACCAATATTAAAGCTAATACGAAAGCCAGCGAAACTACTAAAAGTGATTCGCTCAAAAACTGACTTATGAGTTGGCTACGCACCGAACCAATGGACTTACGAATCCCGACTTCCTTTGCTCGTTTCTCACTACGGGCGGTGCTGAGATTCATGAAATTTATGCACGCCAGCAGTAACACGAAAGTACCGATAATACCAAATAACCAGACGTTCTCAATTCGACCCCCTGCCCGAACTCCGTCTTCAAAATTTGAACGCAGGTACCAATCTTCCATCGGAAGTAGAAATAGTTGCGGATTGTATTGTACAATGTCTTCGTCCGCATTTTTCTTTACGTCTTTTATAGTTGTCGATACCTTATCCATCGTAGTATTATCGGCGATTCGTACAAACATCTGAAACGAGTTATTTCCCCACGAATCCAGCGAATTTTTTATCCAGTTTTGTTTAGCGTACAAATCCCACGGAGCAATAAATTTTGTATCGCTGAAAGACGAATTGAGCGGGAAGTCTTCGTAAACAGCCGTTACCTTAACGTCGTTTTCGCTATTTATTTTTATCACTTTCCCGATGGCTTCTTCGCTGCCAAAGATTGCTTCGGCGGTAGAGGCAGCAAGCATGATAGAGTTCATTTCTTCCAGTCCGCTTTTACTACCTTTCAGAATCCTGAGTTCGAACAAATCAACGGCGGGTGCCTGCATGTAATTTCCCGTTTTTGACAGACTGATATCTCCGTATTTCAAGTAGCGATCTTGCGTCCAGGATGACATTGTAAGGTGCTCGAAGTTATTTCCGTAACCATTGCGAAGTGTGGGCTCGAGTGGGAGAGGAATGGCGGGACCGGTTCCGGTGTTCCCGTTGAAAGTCTGGCTTTGCCAAACCTGAGCAATCTTGGCTTTATCGGTAAAATAATCATCGCGGGAGAGTTCGTCGTTCATCCACAATCCAATCATAATGGTTACTGCCATTCCGACCGCTAAGCCGAAAATGTTAACGAACGAGTACATTTTGTTTTTCAGGAGATTTCTCCAAGCGATTTTGAAATAGTTCTTTATCATAATTTGTAGCGTATAGCTATTGGTCCCGATAGCTATCGGGAAGCCTTTAGCGGTGTTCATAATTTGTTTTTACTCACTCTTTAAACTCTCTACCGGATTTAGTGCCGCTTTGATTGCCTGGTAACTGACGGTGAATAGCGTGATTACGATAATTCTGGCAAAGGATAGCACGAAAGTTAAAATGCTCAAGTCAGCTTTGTACGCGTAGTTATTAAGCCATTGCGTGAGAGCGTACCAGCTAATTGGAAAAGTGATAAAAACTGCAATAATTGCCAATTTTACGAAGTCTTTTGAGAGCATAATTACAACTTTTCCTACGGATGCTCCCAATACTTTACGAATACCAATTTCTTTGGCTCGTTGCTTGGCGTTGAATATTGCGAGACCGAAAAGACCCAAACAGGAAATCAAAATTGCTAAACCTGCGAAGTATTTTGAAAGGGTTGCTACCCGTTGTTCTGAAGTATAAAGTTGGTTGTACTTTTCGTCCATAAACGTATAATTGAACGGAAAGCCGGGGTTGAATTCGGCGTAAAGTTTACCCAACTGTTTGACGGTTTGTTTCTCTTTTCCTGTCGCAATTTTTACCACAAATTCAGAGGTTCTTGAAGGCTCAAATCGCATCACGATTGGCGGAATTTCTTCGTGAACGGAGTTAGCAAAAAAATCTTTCGTAACTCCAACGATGGTTTTCTCCTCGCCCCACATATTGATTCTTTTACCGATTGGATTCTCAATCCCCATCGTTTTGATTGCCGTTTCGTTGAAGATTAGTTTTTCGCCTTCTGCCCCAAATTCACGGGAAAAGCTGCGACCTTCCGCCATTTCAATTCCGAGGGTTTCGATTAAATCGTAGTCCACCGTTTTTATGGAATATACAATCGCTTTTTCCGGGTCGTAGCCTTCCCAACTCAAACCCGAAGTGTTTGCGTTATCTCCTGATTGGGCAATTGCCCCGTTAATGGAAGACGCATTGATTACGCCCGGTAACTCCTTTGCTTTAGCTATAAAGACCTCCGGTTTTTCGCCCATTTCTAAATAAACCACGTTATCACGATTGTAACCGAGGTTCATATTCTGAATAAAAGAGACCTGATTGTAAACCGTCAATACCGAAACAATCAGAAAAAGTGAGACGACGAACTGAAACACAACTAGCCCTTTTCGGGCGACCAATTCACTAAAAGAAGTTTTGACTTTTCCTTTCAGGATTTCGATTGTGGTAATCCCGGACAGGTAAAATGCCGGATAATACCCCGAAACAACTCCTGTGAGTATTGCCCCGAAAAATAGTAACGCAACGGTGATTGGATCAAAGCTTAGCGAAATAGATTTTCCGGTAATTTCGTTAAACTGTGGAAGTAAAATGAGTACTAATAACACCGCAATTACAAGTGAAATCAAGACGGTCATTACTGATTCTGTCAGGAATTGAGCAATCAAACTTCTTCGTGATGAACCCACTGCTTTCTTAATACCGATCTCTTTTTCCCGCTTTGACGCCGTTGCTGTACTAAGATTCATAAAATTAATACAGGCAATAAATAGGATAAAAAGCCCTATCACAGAGAATAGTTTTACGTAATCAATCCGTCCGCCCGCTTGCACGCCGTTTTCGTAGGTATCGTACAAGTACGCGTCTGAATACGGACGCACGAACAGCGTAAATCTTGCGTCATTGCTATAAGTGTGCGTGAAGTTTTTAATTTTATCGTTGAATTCTGCTATATCAGTCCCGGCTTTTAGCTGGAGAAAAGTGTTGGTGCCTTCGTTGCCCCATTCCTTGAAATTTGGAATTACATCGAAAAGGGTGGCTTTGGTCAATACAAAATCAAACTGTTGTGAGCTATTCTCGGGAACATCGGCAATGATTCCGGTGATAGTTGAAGTAATATTATTTCCGAAAAAACTCCACTCGAATGGTTTACCAATTGCAGTAACTTTTTTGCCGTATAACTTCTCAGCGAGACTTTGGGTAATTACGACGGATTCCTTTTCTCCTAAAACCAGCGAAGAATTTCCTTCAATTAGGCTATAAGAAAACATTTCGAAGAATGCTTCATCTGCGAATATTGCTCCCGCTTTTATCACCCTTTCGTCTGCCGTTTTTAAATTGAAATCGTAGCCTTCGTTCACAAAAGAAAAAAACGTGGTGGCGGCTTCAACTTCGGGTAAATCTTTCACCATTGTTTCGGCTAATAAGCCTTGCGTTTGAATGGTAGTGTTGACGGCGTCGTTGGCTTCGCTCACTTCCATGACCTGATAAAGTTGCTCGTTGTTTTTGTGAAATTTATCAACGCTGAGTTCGTCATTCACCCAAAGAGAAATCATGATGATGCATGCAAGTCCCGTAGATAAACCGACCATATTTATGGCAAACGTACTCTTGTTTTTCAACAAGCTGCGGAGGGCAATTTTGAAGTAACTTTTTAGCATGGGTTTATTAAGTCAAGGGTTAATGGTCAAAAGGTTGTATTCTGTGATTCGCGGGTCTGTGTACGATTTGTAATCAGTGAATATCTGTCCTAGTCGCATCGGCGAACCGTCGCATCGGCGAACCGTTCGTATCATCCGTGTTACTTTTGATGGTAATAACTCCCGCAGACTTCGCTGGTTCTCGCAGAAGTTCTTGCCTAAAGAATTTACTCAATCCGCATAGCGTTTACCTGATTGCCAACCGCTGCCCGAATGGAATGGTAAGCAATTGTTAATACGGTCAAAACCAAGATGATAGACGCTGAGTAAACGAAAATCATTGGGTCAATCGGAGTTTTAAATGTGAATGTGTTCAGCCATTTCGATAGAAAATAGTAGGAAATTGGGAATGCCAATAAGCAGGAAATTCCCACTAAAATTACAAAGCTTTTAGCCACCAAAAATACAATTTGTGAACTCTCGGCTCCCATGACTTTACGCACGGCGATTTCCTTTTTTCGTTGCTGCGTGGTGTAAGCTATCAAGCCCAAAAGACCGAGGAATGCCAACACGATTGTTAACCCTGAAAAGGTCGTGAATAGCGTCCCCCGCTTTTGATCATCTTCAAATTGTGCTTTGAAGTCTTCATCCGCAAATGAATACTCCATTGGTTCTTTTGGAAAAGATTTTTTGTAAATTTTCTCGATTGCGGCAACTGCGGCGGCGGTATTTGTTCCCGCAATTTTGAATTGCATAGAGCCGTTGTCGTGCGTGTAGGTCATCATCAGCGGAGAAACTGGGTCGTAAACGGTACGCATATGGAAATCTTTGATAACGCCCACAATGTATAAATATGGCTCCTCGTCGTTCCCTTGATTTTTGATTCGCTTGCCAATTGCGTCTGTTCCCCAGTTCAGTTTTTTCACAAATGCCTCGTTTACCATTACGCTGATGCTCGAATCCGGGCGGTCTGACAACCTGAAATTCCGCCCTTCAGCAAGCTCTATTCCGAAATTGTCGAGGTAGTTCTCGTCAACTCCGAAGTTGTCAACTCCTTGGGAAACGAAGCCTTCGTTACCTTCTATTTCAAAAAGGTTATAGTTTTGACCACCTCCGGCGGGCGTATAAAACGAAGTGGATACTTGCTTAATATCGAGATTTTGTAAGGCTTCGCTCTTGATATATTCTAGCGTTCCGGCGTTTCTACCTTCTATAAAAGGCAGTGAAAGCGTTAATATATTGTCTTTTTCGTACCCCAAATCTTTGTTTTGCAAGAAATTGAGTTGGTCGAAGATAACCCATGTCGAAATCAACATCGCTATGGAAACCGTAAATTGAACCACGACCAAGCTTTTGCGAAGTGCGGAATTGGAAGAAGCTTTTGCCAATTTTCCTTTCAAAACGACAAGCGGATTGAACTTCGATAAGAAAAATGCCGGATAGCTGCCGCCAATAAAACCCGCCAATAGTACGATGCTCACGCTTGCCAATAGGGTGGCAGGTTGTAATAAAGAGAGGTGCGTAAATGATTTGCCCGAAATGTTATTGAAAGTCGGTAGCAAAATAGCAATCAGCAGCATGCTTAACGCAAACGAGATGAACGCCAATAATATTGATTCTGTCAGAAATTGAGCGATTAACTGACTTTGAACCGAGCCCGAAACCTTGCGAATACCAATTTCTTTGGCACGCCGAGCAGAACGTGCGGTGGTGAGATTCATGTAATTGATGCAGGCAATGGCCAGTAATAAAATTGCCACCGCCGAAAACGTGTAGATATAATTGATGTTGCCCAGCGGTTCGGGTTCGTACATCAACCCGCTTTTTAAGTGGATGTCTGTGATGGGTTGAACGATGTATTTCATCTTTACCCCAAACTGCTCGAAGATTGACTTTTGGTACGTAGGGTAAATGCTACTCAGTTTTTTCTCAAATGACTTTGGATTTTGATTTGGCTCTAATAATACATAAGTCAACGCTCCAAAATTTCCCCAATTTCCTGAACCTCGCAGGTTTTCGGCGATAGTTGCGGACGAAATAAGGGAATTGAATAAAATGTGTGAATTTTTTGGGACGTCTTCCATTACCCCGGTGATTTTATAAATCGTTTCACCTTCGCTTCTGAGCGATTTCCCCAACGCATCTGCCGGATTACTAAAATACTTTAATGCCGTAGATGCTGTTAAAACAATGGCGTTTGGTTCTATTAATGCGGTTTTTGGATTACCAACAATGAAAGGAAATGTAAAAACTTCAAAATGATTGCTGTCGGCGTAGAACACCTTTTCAATGTAAGCTTCTTGGTCGCCAAGTTTCAGGAGTACAGTTTGATTTCCCGGAATATACCGGGCAGATTGCTCTACTTCGGGATAGTCCTTTTTCAGGGCGGGTGCCATAATCATTGGCGTGATGGCAACGTTGTCGGTTTTGTCTGGTTCTATCAGCGTGGACGCTACCCGATAAATGCGGTCGCCTTTTTCGTGATATGTATCAAAACTCAATTCGTCTTTGATGTAGTAAAATAACAACAAACTGAACGTCAGACCGATGGTCAGGCTCAACACATTTAATGCCGTAAAGCCTTTATCCTGGACGAGAGTCCGCCAAGCGATTTTGAGGTAATTCCTTATCATTTTTATAGCTTTTAGCCCACGGTAATTAGCCGTAGGTATGTTTCATAATTTGTGCAAAAAAAGGTCGGAGGGCATTTACACGTGAAAATTCTCCGTTACGATTTTACCGTCAAATAAATTCACGGTACGGTGGGCAAACCCGGCATCGTACGGTGAGTGTGTTACCATTGCAATGGTTGTTCCTTCGTCGTTCAGTTCTTGTAGTAATTTCATTACGTCTTCTCCGTTGGCGGAGTCAAGATTACCCGTTGGCTCATCGGCAAGTATCAATTTTGGTTTGGCCACAACGGCTCTGGCAATTGCCACACGCTGCTGCTGACCACCCGAAAGCTGCTGTGGAAAGTGGTTGCGGCGGTGCATCATATTCATGCGTTCGAGGGCACGTTCAACCTTTTCTTTTCGCTCTGCGGTTGGTGTTTTTAAGTAAAGTAAGGGCAGCTCAACGTTTTCAAAAACGGTTAACTCGTCAATTAAATTAAAGCTCTGAAACACAAATCCGATGTTTCCTTTGCGAAGTTGGGCACGTTGGCGTTCGCTCATATCTCCAACTTCGGTTCCGTAGAAATTATAGCTTCCGGTACTTGGGTTATCTAGTAAGCCAAGGATGTTTAGTAACGTTGATTTTCCGCAACCAGACGGTCCCATTATCGCGACGAACTCGCCGTCTTTGATTGTCATGTCGATGCCGTTTAGGGCCGTTGTTTCGACTTCCTCAGTCGTAAATAGCTTTTGAAGGTCTGTTGTTTTTATCATTGTTTTTTTAGGATTTTAGGATTTTAGGATTTAGGTTATCAGGATATAGTAATTTTGTTTTCATCCTAAACACCTCAATCAATGCGTAATTTTAAAGAATTATTAATTTGGCAACGAAGCCATAAACTGACGTTACATATTTATAAGACTGTGAGTAAATTTCCATCTGTTCGAGGCCTTTGGGTTAATTAGTCACATGCGACGTTCTTTCTATTCCTACTAACATCGCTGAAGGTTGCGGAAGGAATAGTAATCCCGAACTCGTACGTTTTCTTAATATTTCAATGGGTTCTGCGAATGAATTAGAATACCAACTCTTGCTCAGTAGAGATTTAGAATATTTAGATAATGAAATTTATTTAACAACAGAAAAGGAACTTGTTGAGATTTAGAAAATGATGAATACATTTATTCAAACCGTCAAAAAACAAATTTCTGAAAATAAACCTCCTAAGACCTGACTACCTAAAGCCTAACGAAGTTCCAGGACTTCCTTATCACCATAATTATCATACGAACTTGTAATAACTTTATCGCCGGGTTTTAAACCTTCCAGCACTTCGTAAAATTGCGGATTTTTCCTGCCCAATGTTATATCTCGTTTTACTGCTTTTCCACCGTTACCGTTTACTACGTACACCCAATTTCCGCCCGTTTCGGAGAAAAATCCGCCCACTGGAAGTAAAGTAGCCTGAGCTGATTTACCTAATTCTAGCCGAATGGGAGAGGATTGTCCCCGACGAATACCTTTCGGTGTTTTTTCGTCAAAAACCATGTCCACGGCGAAGCGTCCGGCGGCAACTTCGGGATAGACCTTTGTGATGGTCAATGGGTGCGTTTTACTACTAAACTCGAATGAACCCGTTAGCCCAGCGAAAATGCGGGAGATATAATGTTCGTCAATATTCACCCGCATTTTGAAGCCTTCCATGTCATCAATTTGCCCGATGTTTTGTCCTTGGTTAATATTCGAACCAACTTCTACATCAATAGAGGAAAGTAAACCCGAAACCGGAGCTTTCACCACTAAGTTCTCGAGGGTTTGTCGCCATAAATCAACATTTTTCTGTGTACGGTTGAGGGTTCCTTCGAGTTGCTTGATTTGAATTTCAGCGTTCTCCTGTTGGTATTGCTGCGATTGGATTTCAATTTCCCGTTGCTTGTGCAGACGGTCGTATTCTCGTTTTGTTGTGAGGTATTCCGCTTCGGGAATAACTTTGTCTTTGAATAGTTTTTCGTTTCTGACGTGAGCATCTTTCGCTTGATCAATCTGAAAGTCAAGGTCGGAGAGGGTCTTCTGTAAATTGAAGCGTTCTACTCTTAACCTCTGACGCGTATTTTGTAATTCATTTACTAATCGACTGGCTTCTGTTTCTGATTGCAAGAAGTTCAGTTTGAGTTGTTGGTTTTCAAGACGAAGGATAATATCGCCTTCTTTTACCATATTACCACCTTCCACTAATTTTTGGGTAACATAACCACCCACGATAGCGTCAAGTTGGATAGTCTTTAGTGGCTGCACCACACCTTGTACAATAATGAACTCGTCGAAATTTCCTTCGGAGACTTCTGATATTGTCAATTTCTCAACATCTACATTCAGTTTTGACCGATGGTCTGCATACGCAAATTGGTAAATAAGCAATGCTACTAATAAAATACCCGCACCTATAAATGCGAGCTTTTTTGTATTCCAAAATTTCTTTTCAATTTTTCTATCCATTTCTTTAGCTATCGGCTTTCAGTAATCAACTGTCGGCTTTTTTTTATGTGGTTTACCTTATTTACTAACTATTCAGACCAAAGCCGTGCCAATATTTTAATATGCACATTATCAATGTATTATATAGTAGTATTGGCTTTGTTTTGTCCGTTTGCGGACATATCGCGTACACGCTCGGACACGCGTGAGCACAAAAAAAGAACCCCGAAATTTCGGGGTTCTTTTACGTTTCTAAAGAATAGTGTAGTTACCTTTTGTCCCACCATATTCTGGTTTCTTGTGCGTCGGGTCCTTGCGTAGTAATTACCGCATCGTAATTTACCTTATTCAATGTTCCTTCCGTAGTGGGGTAAGCCATTCTGCGAGGTATCTGCCCCGTAATATTTAATGTTTTTGCCGGAGGAGCTAAAACCGGGAACCCTGTTCTTCGCCATTCTGCCCACGCCTCATTACCTTGTGAAAATAAAGCAACCCATTTTTGATTACCTATTAATTCTAATGCTTTACCATCATTGTATTTAACATTATCAGCTCCGATGAACGTAGTAAATGTCTGTTCGGTATACGCAGAACCCAACCATTGCTGCATAGATGCTTGGATAGCTTTTTCGTAAAGGTCTTTAGTAGAAGATCCAGTAATCCAGCCTAATTTTGCCGCTTCTGCCTGACAGAAAAGTAGCTGAGCATAAGTGAGCAAATTAGCGGGTGAATTTTGCTGCGATAGTATAGATCCAACTAATGATATATCCTGAGATTTCCAAGTTACCGGAAAGACACCGTAAGGTACGCCAACGTATTCAAGGTTGATGTTCTTGCTTGCCATCGCTGAAATACGCGGGTCGCTGGTTGCTT
>JBLHXN010000054.1:0-22864 GCA_047630355.1 Spirosomataceae bacterium
TCACAATTATACTTTTGTTTTCACTACCAAAAGGACGGACGTTTATTAATAATTTTGACAGCAAAAACTTAACTTATTTACACACCTCCCGTATTTTTGTAGAATTAGTAATATGGTGGTTATTTCTAAGCAAACTTGTTCCCGAAGACATTACTTTTGAAGGAAATAACTTTGACATTCTCGCTGGATTAACCGCTCCGTTTATCGCTTATTTTGGCATTCACAAAAAACTGATTAGCAATAAGTTAATCCTTATTTGGAATGCCATCTGTTTAGGATTGCTGCTCAATGTGGTGATAACCGGAATGTTATCTTCGCCCTTACCTTTTCAGCAATTTAACTTTGAGCAACCGAACGTCGGAATGTTGTACTTCCCTTACGTTTTTATTCCAGGCGTGGTAGTTCCTGTGGTGCTTTTGAGTCACTTGGTGGAGATTCGGCGATTGTGGAAATGATTTAAATTTCAGTTATATTTGTTCAAGAAATATGCAGAAATCATCAGAAAAAATCCGGCTAAGAGGTTTGGGAAACCGTGTGTGAGAGAAACCCGTATTTCAGTTTATGACGTACTTGGTTGGCTCGCGAAAGGAATGAGTCATAAGGAAATAATGGAAGATTTTCCTGAACTTACAGAACAAGACATTCTGACTTGCCTTGCTTTTGCGGCTGATCGAGAGCATAAAGTCCAATACGCATGATACTATAAATTAGCCAAAACCTCCGCCGAGGTCTGCGACCGTCAGCGGGATTCGTTTATCACCTGCCCCACTACTCTTTCCACGGCCCGAATGGCCCCTTCCATGTAACCGCCAAATTCAGGAGACGTTTCTGTTCCGGCGATGAATAACTTACCGTTAAAAAGTGATTGCTGGTAAATGGCGTGACCGTTGTTTTGATGAGCTTGAATGTAGCGTTCGGTTGGTAAATTTGTGAATGGCTCATTCATCCAGAGCGTTTCTTCGTAAGCGATAAAACCTGCTCCTTCTTCACCAAATATTTTACGCAATTGTGTTCGTATTTTTTCTTCTCGCTCGGCTTTTGTAAACTGAACTAAACCACCGTTCATGAATCCGCACAAGGCAAATTTCGTATTTTCGGCGTTTGAATGGTCGTAAAATTCGGTTATCGGACCAACGTTGCTAAACACCGTTCCCGAAAAATTTCCTACTTTCCAAAAGGGTTTTTCGTAACTCACCGCAACTTTGATGGAGTCTTTCATCCAAGTATGCGTGGCTTTTGAAATGTTCAAAAAGTTATCACCAAAATGTGGATTAACCGAAACGTTTTCCACAAATAAAGCAGGCGGAATTGTCACGATAACAATATCAGCTTCGTAAGTTGAATCATTGGTTTCTACAGTTGTTTTTTCACCCGAAAAATCCATGCCTTTCACCGCTTGACTTAGTAGTAACTCGTCGGAAGTTAAATTAGATGCAAGTTTACGAAGCAAATTACTCGTTCCTCCGGTGATCCGGTAACTCTGCGGCTGCTTCGGAATCTGAACTTCCTGCGGCGGTAATGCCGAGAATGCTTCAAAGAAAGCCGTTCCCTGCATATTTTGTACGAAATGCTCAATATTTAACTCATCGAAAAGAGATTTTAAATCTGTATTTTCGTCCCAAAACCACGTCGCCCCCATTTCAACGGGCGTTTTGTCCTCGGTAGTTTTCGTATAAATTCGTCCTCCAATGCGGTTGCGGGCCTCTACTACTTTTACATTGAAGCCCCTATTTTTTAGTCGGTAAGCGGCTAATAAGCCCGAAAGTCCCGCTCCGATAATGAGTATATCTTTGGTCATAAAATGTAATTTAACCGCTATTTAACTATATTTAAACAGGAGGTGTTGCATAATAAATTGCTGAAGCGAATATAAAAAGTGAAATTTCATTTTTATTCAAAGAAGCCAATTTTAGCCATTTTGAAAAAGCTGCTACTATTCTTATTTATTGGGTTTTACTCGCCCCTTACATTGGTTGCCCAAGGCTTTTCTGTAAATGGGAAAATCATTGATGCTATAACTGAAGAACCACTGCCATTTGTTTCTCTAAGTTTACAAAACACAACGATTGGAACAAGTTCTGATTTTGAAGGAAATTTTGAGTTGTACTTCTCTACTTCGTTGGCTGATTCGCTTGTAATATCTTGCATGGGCTACGCGAATCAACGAGTTGCCCTGCAAAAAGATTCGACGGGAAATATCGCCCAAACGCAGTTTTTGAATATCCGCCTTCAGTCAGGCACGATACAACTCTCTGAAGTTGTGGTTTATGCCGGAGAAAACCCCGCTTGGGAGCTTTTGAGAAGAGTGGTGAAGGCACGGGATGAAAACAACTACAAAAAACTGGAAGGTTACGAACACGAAAGCTACAACAAAGTAGAAGTGGACGTAAACAAAGTCAACGCTAAAACACAGGAACGCCGCATTACCCAACGGATAAACGAGGCGGTTGACAAGATGGATACGCTGACTGATGATGACGGCAAGCGAGTCTTACCGATGTTCATTTCCGAATCGGTTTCTAATTACTATTTCCGAAAGGACCCGCGTCTTTCAAAAGAAATCATAAAAAAAACGAACGTTCGGGGTATTGCCGTGACGGACGGAACGCTGGTTTCACAGCTCATTGGGTCAACATTTCAGCAATACAATTTTTACGATAATCAAGTAAATGTACTTGATAAAAACTTCCTTTCGCCGATTAGTAGCAATTGGCGGGCGGCTTACGAGTATTATTTAGTAGATAGTTCAGAAGTAGCTAATGGCGACTGGTACTACCAAATCGAGTTTGAACCCAAGCGAAAACAAGACCTCGTATTTACGGGCGTGATGTGGATCAGCAGCCGCAAAAACGCATTGGTAAGAATTGACGCTACCATCAGCAAGGAAGCAAACCTCAACTTCATTGAGCGGATCAAGATCCAACAAGAACTGGAGCAGGTGCGAGACGTATTTTTCCCGATAAAAAACCGCATCGTGATTGATGTCTCCGAAATTTCGAACAACTCGCCGGGGTTGTTGCTAAAGTTCACGAACTACAACAGTAAAGTGAAAGTTGACTTCCCGCAGGAAGTAACTTTTTTTAGAAGTACCATTGAGCTATTAGATGATTTTGATAAAGCAGATTCTACTTACTGGCAAACAGTACGCCCTGAGCCTTTCAACGCAAAAGAACAGTTGGCATATACGATGATTGACTCAATTAAGAAAGTACCATCAGTGCGTCGACTTTCGGGGTTATTAAATATTGCCACCACGGGTTATGGAAAATTCCTGCCGGGAATAGACATCGGCCCGTTGATTCATACCGTTGCCTTCAACAATATTGAAGGTCTACGTTCTCGTTTTGGCGTGCGGACAAACACCGCTTTCAGTAAAAAATGGGTGTTGCAGGGATACCTGGCGTATGGATTTACAGATAAAAGTTGGAAGGGCGGAGCAGACGTGACTCGTATTTTCTCTAAAATCCCGTGGAGTAGCCTGCGAGTAAGCTACAAACGAGATTTAGAACAAGTGGGCTTTCATCCCGATGATATTGGGTATTACTCTTTGTTTGCGGCGTCTGTAAGGTGGGGAACGTTAGTCAGGCCGTATTACGAAGACCAAGTTCAGATTGAATATCAGCGTGAAATCTCAAAGGGTATTACCGCCAAAGTTAACTTTCAGAACCGTGGGTTTGACCCCATATATCCGTTTGCGTACCGGATTACCCCCGAATTAGAAAATGATTCTGAAATCAAAAGCGGATTCCGAAATTCCACGATTAAAACGGAGCTAATTTTCGCCCGGGACCAGTTAACTATCGTAAGCGATAACGAGCGGCTGAACTTCGGAGCGATAAAGTCGCCAACCATTACACTAAGTCACCAAGTGGGGCTAAAAGATGTGCTGAATAGTAGTTTCTATTTTCATCAGCTAACACTTAAATACCGGCATACGCTGAATTTGGGCTATTTTGGAAAAACGTACTATAGCGGCGAAGCGAGTAAAATTTTTGGTACGCTCCCCTATCCTTTATTGAGAAATCACCTGGGTAACGAAAGCATATTTACGGTAATTAACGCTTATAATTTGATGGATAGGTCAGAGTTTATTAGCGATCAATACGTCTCTGCTCGATACTATCACGATTTCGAAGGGTTGTTTTTTAATCGACTGCCATTGATAAAAAAACTGAAATGGCGGACTTACACTACGGGTAAGTTTTTATTTGGTTCATTGAGCGAACGAAACGAACTAATGACGGTACCATTGGTAGAAAGTGGTTTTAGGACAGCTACTAATTTATCGTTTACCGCACCGTACGTAGAACTTAGTTATGGAATCAGTAATATTTTTCGGCTATTTCGGGTAGAAGCCATTCATCGACTAACCTATTTAGAAAATCCCGGGGCGAGGAAATTCGGCGTGAAAATCGCGGCAGAAGTAGCTCTTTGAGTTTCCGTCTGACCATTCCCACCTAATTAATTGGCAATTCGTTTAAAAGTTTCCATTTTTACCGTTTTATGAATCATTCCCTTTAAAGAACCATGCATTTATTCAACGTCATTACGCTGTTAATCGTCATTTCGGCGGCTTTTGGCTACATTAACATCCGTTTTTTCAAGTTGCCTACTACCATTGGCTTGATGATTATGGCGTTAATTTTCTCCCTTCTGTTAATCCTGTTTCAGTTCATTTACCCCGCCTGGACACTCATGGCAAGGGAATTAGTACTCGAAATTGATTTCACGACCGTATTAATGGATGTCATGTTGAGTTTCCTGCTTTTTGCCGGAGCTTTACATACGGATGTCGGGCTACTCAAAAAAGAGAAACGCAGCATCGGACTCTTCGCATTAGTAGGCGTAGTTTTATGCACGTTCATAATCGGTACTGTTACGTTTTACGTTTCGCAGGCTATCGGTCTGGAAGTCGGATACGTTTACTGCTTACTGTTTGGGGCATTGATTTCACCCACCGATCCGATTGCAGTATTGGGAATATTGACAAAGTCAGGAATTCCGAAACGCATTGAAATAAATATCGTCGGCGAATCTCTCTTTAATGACGGCGTAGGTGTGGTAATTTTCTTCGTAATTTTAGAGATTGCTCAATTAGGTATAGATAACGTTACATTTGTAGATGTAGTTGTTCTGTTTACGCAGGAAGCGATAGGTGGCGTATTTTTTGGTCTCGGTTTAGGGTTTGTAATGTACCGCCTTCTGAAATCTATCAACGATTATGAAGTGGAAGTAATGATTACGCTCGCTATGGTGATGGGTGGTTATTATATGGCTCAACAGTTACACACTTCGGGACCTTTGGCAATGGTGGTTGCGGGTTTGTTCATGGGAAGTAACGGTCCGAAAAAAGCTGCCATGAGCGATACGACGGAGCTTTATGTAGATAAATTCTGGGAATTGGTTGACGTATTAATGAACGCCGTTTTGTTTGTATTAATCGGTTTGGAAATTCTGATAATCGACTTCAACAATAAATTTATGCTTGCTGGGATTATTTCTATCGTAGTAGTTTTAGGAGCACGTTATGTGGTTATAAAAGGCTTATTGTTAATTTCTAAGAAGTGGATTGCCGTTGACCGCGAAGCTCCATTATTAATGACCTGGGGCGGCTTGCGGGGCGGACTCTCCATTGCAATGGCTTTATCATTACCCAGCTCTTTTGAAGCCAAGCCGTACATTGTGTTTATCACCTATTGCGTTGTCATGTTCTCGATTATAGTGCAGGGGCTTACCCTCGAACGTCTTGTGAAGCGGGTTTATAAAGTTTAAATTTCCGCAAACGTTATAAAATAAACACACATAGTTTTTGGTTATGTTTACATGGATTTGCGTACGTAACTTCTTAGCTAAAATTCTGAAACTCTCATAAATATTCTACCACAACGCATGTTATTAAACATCTTATTACAAGCTCAAGTACCTGTTGACTCCACTACTTTGGGCTCCGATATCAGCATCAATTATTTTGAATTATTGCTAAAAGGCGGATTCGTGGTTTACCCGATTCTCTTACTGCTATTTATCACATTTTATCTGATGGCGGAGCGGTACATGTTTATCCGTAGTGCCTCAAATATAGACTTTGGGTTTCTGCGATCTTTGAAAGATAATGTACTTCGGGGTGATTTGCGGACGGCGATTGCTCTTTGCAAAAGCACCAATCTACCTATTTCTCGTATTTTGGAGAAAGGAATAACCCGCATCGGTCGTCCGATAAAGGATATTGAAAGTGCGATGGAGACTCAGTCGAACCTTGAAATATCGAAAATGGAACGCAATATGGGTTACCTCGGACTCATCGCTGGAGTTGCCCCGACGCTTGGTTTCGTGGGAACAATTTCGGGTATCATCCGTATTTTCTACGAAATTTCCACAACCGGAAATTTCACGATTGAAACAATTTCAAACGGACTTTACGAAAAAATGATTGCCAGTTTCTCTGGTTTAGTGGTTGGTTTAATTGCTTATTCTGCTTACCATACTCTGAACATGATGATTGATAAATTCAGCATCAACCTTCAGGCAACCGTCATGGACTTCCTTGATACACTGAATGAACCCGTTTCTTGATTTGCGTGATTTTCATGGTTTTTCTTGACTAGTTTAATCTAATAGATTCAACCTGCTGACTATCAAAAACTACACATGATAGACGATAAATATTCGGAGTTGACGGGACAGGTTATCGGACTTGCGATGAAAGTTCATCGGGTGTTAGGAAGAGGATTTTCCGAAATAATTTATCAACGGGCGTTGGCGGTAGAGTTCAAGAAAAATAACATTGAATTTATAAGAGAAAAAGAAATGCCAATTTGGTATGAAGAAGATATAATCGGTAAACGGCGAGTTGACTTTTGGGTTGAAAATAAAGTTTTAGTCGAATTGAAAGCCGTAGGTGAATTGAGTAATGGTAATTTTACCCAAGCCATGAACTATGTAAAACTCTATAGAATGCCAATTGCGTTGCTAGTAAATTTCGGAGGCGACAGTCTCACATTCAAACGCGTTCACAACAACGAAATATTAAACGAGATAAGAAATAATGATAAATCTTGATGCGGTGATAGTCACTTCGTGAATCACGAAAATCACGAGCAATCAAGAGAATCAAGTCCAATCAAGATAATGAAATTTAAACGACAACGTAGATTTGAAGCGAAAGTTGAAACATCAGCCCTGAACGATATCATGTTCTTCTTGCTGTTATTCTTCCTTATTGTAGCAACTTTAGGCAGCCCGAACGTTATAAAATTAGTGCTTCCCAAAAGTGATACATCAAGCAATGAAGTGAATAAGCAGCCCGTAACGCTATCAATCACGAAAGAAAAAGCCTACTATATTGACCGGGCTTACGTGCCGCTTCCGGAACTTGAGAGCCGCCTGCAACAAGCCACACAAGGCATGGACGAGCCGACGGTCATTCTTCGTGCCGAGCAAACGCTCACTATTCAGGACTTGGTTGATGTAATGTCAATGGGTGCAAGACTCAGAATAAGAATGGTCTTGGCTACGGAGCTGGATTAATTTCTGAAAGAATCATTTCAATTTGTTTCTCTATATCCGAGATATCCACTGTGATAATTTCCCAGACTAACTCAGTATCAACTCCGAAATAGTTGTGTATTAGTAGATTCCGCAAACCAATTAATTGACTCCATTCTACATTTGAATATTTAGCCTGAAGTTCGTTTGTCAAATAATTACTTGCTTCCCCGATAACTTCTAAACTCCTTATACACGCATATTGGGTTTTTTCATCGGTTTTGAAAGTTTCAGAATTCATTTCATCAGAGAATGATCTAATTTTCTTTATCTCCTTGGCAATATGCTTGATTCTGACATAATCGTTTGTACTACTTTTCTTCATAGACAAGCTGTTTTTGTTTATCTATAAATGGCAAAATCAGCTCAGAAACTGCTTTTGCCGAAACCAAATCAACCTTTTTCGAAAGTAAATTACCCAAGTCACTTTGCATTTTGACGAATGCCAAGCCAATTCTTTTTGAATAATCTAATTCTACCAATAAATCAACGTCACTACTTTCGGTGGCTTCATTAGTTGCATAAGAACCAAAAAGGTACGCTCGCTTAACAGGTTTATCCGTAAAGTAAGCTTTAATTAGTTGTATTTGCTGTTCAGTTAATTGCATGAGTAAAGCTGCTAAAAATCCGTTCGTATATTGTCTAACTAATCACAAACTCATCAAATCCTTAAATTTGATTGCTTGGCGGCGGGAAATTTCAATTTTTTCACCGCTTGGACCCTTTGTCCCGCCCTTTAAAGTTACGAGTAACCCTCCTGAAAACCACGGTTCTATTTTGTCAATCCATTGTAGATTGATAATATGCTTGCGATTAGCACGAAAGTATGTTTTGTTGTCAAGCCGTTGTTCTAAACTATTCAACGATTTCAAAATCATCGGTTTTTGATCTTCAAAATGTAACCGGACGTAATTCCCCATTGACTCAAATAGTCTTACTTTCCCGAGACGAACGAACCAGCACTTTTCACCGTCTTTCACGAATACCTGATCGTTTTCGGTCAATACTTTATCTTCATCAGAAGTGGTTTCTTTTTCCTGAGACTTTGTTTGCTCTAACTCTTCTTCTACGCGTTGTATTGCTTCCGCAAGACGCTGACTATCGATTGGTTTTAAAATATAATCTAACGCATTTACTTCAAATGCTTTGAGGGCGTATTCGTCGTAAGCCGTTGTAAAAACTACTTCCGGTACGTTACCTTCAATGCTTTCCAGTAATTCAAAACCATTTTTTCCCGGCATTTGAATATCAAGGAAAATTAAATCGGGATTTTCTTCTTCAATCATCGGAATGGCTTCGTCAGCGTTTGCGGCTTCGCCAATGATTTCAATTTTAGGAAATTCTTCGAGTAAACGTTTTAGTTCGTTACGTGCTAAGCGTTCATCATCAATTATAATAGCTCTCATTTTGTATCAGGATTTAAGAATATAGGTTTTAGGAGTTTGCCCTTAACCAGCTCTTCAATTTATAGTATCTATAAACGAAAATAGGACATTCCGTTGAGAATGTCCTATCAAATATACAGGAACGAGCAATTTACGTTATAAAATGGTTTATCCCGATGATTAGATCAATACTGATATTCCATCGTGATTGGCATACCATCCCGAATAATATTGATTCTTGAAACCCGGTTTTGAGAATCAAATTCGTAGTCAAACTCAATGGTCTTACCTTTCATGAAGCCTTCTTCAATCGTAATTTTCTTAATAAGGTTTGTGTTGAATTTGCCTAAATTGACGGTACGAGGATTAATATTCAACAACTGGAAACCGAGTACTTCCTGATTAATTGTATTCGGAAAATTGGTGTATTCGTAATTCAATGCATTTTTTTCAGAAGCATCCACAGGGTCTTCGTTAAAAGTTCTTTTAACAAGGTTTCCAGCAGAGCTGTATTCATTTTTTTCAATAATACCTGATCCTACGGTTACAACCCGGTGTCCGTTCTTGTAAAAGTAAAAACACTTAGAACCGTTGGGAACATTGATACCCAACTCTACTTTTGTAGCTAACCGCTCACTATCTAATGTGTAGGTATCTTCAAGGTTTCCAAATTGACGTGTAAGTACGTCATTACTATGTAAAAAAGTAAATGCGAACGTTTGCGGAGCGTCTTTCACTTCTCGCAGGTTCTCGTTTTCGTCAAAGGTGTAATTGTAATTAATTCCTGATTCTGAAGTATTTCCTCCCCAAGCAACATTTATTTGTTGAAAAGAAGTGAATGAAGGCATCTGTCCTGTTATCGCAACTTGTTTTTCCACAAGTGATTTAGCAGTTGCAAATCTGTCAACCGGATTAGGATCAACTGTTTTTTGATTATCTTTGCAACTTGTAAAGAACAAAAAGAGAAGCGATAAATAGGCAAGGGAGAGTTTTCATGTGTATATAGTTTTAAAATATAACGTATATAAAACCTCCGATATTATTCGAGTTTGAAAAATTACTTCCCAAACGGCTTTTCCGCTTTTAGCGTTTCCAATACAATTTCTTCAAAACCTAACACCGTACGGTAAGCAAATTTCACTTTGTACGGCGAGTCGTAATCGTACGATGATTCCAGAAACATCTTCTTCTTTTGATCTTTCGATTTAATCAGCGGCAACGTCGCGTCGTTATCCTTCTCAACCATTTTTGTAGGAATGTTTTCGTAGTATTTAAAGTAGTCTGGGTGCGTTAAGTAACCAACTGGCGTAGTATCCCAAGGTACAAACCCTTCGATTCCAAAACCCATTTTCATCCTTCCTGACCAAGGCAAAAAAGTCTCGTACATGTATTTCTCAAACTCATCACCGTTGGCAAGAAACTCATAGTCAGTCTTTCCTAAAAATAGATACTCGCTGCACTGAAAACCGGAGAGTACCACGGGAACCTGTGATTCTAACACCACTTGAAATGCTTCCGGGTCACGATCAACGTTGTAATCAGAAACAATAATTCTTTCTAAACCGAAGGTGAAAGGGTAATTAGGGGTACGCCCGGCACAAAACACAATTTCTTTGATTTGCTTCGCCAGTTCAGGGTGGTTTTTCAAAACGGTGGCAATATTCGTTGCGGGTCCGATTGCCACAATTCGCATTTTTTGCTTCTTAAGAGCCGCTGCCAACGCAATAGTTGCTTCGTTTTCTACGCCGATATCTTTGCATTTATCCGAACCTTTATAAATTGGAATGGGTTTTCCTGCCCAATATTCTTTCAGTATTTTACTCGTAATTTCGTAACCATAGTCAACGTCTGTTACCAAGCTAATTCCTTCAATCTGAATATCTTTGTGAAACTTCAACGCCATTATCAGGGCAATAGCATCATCTACTTCACGGGGTGCTCGTTCAGGATTCCCCATCAGTTGATCCGTATCAAACCAGATTTTTTCCTGAGCGTGTGCGTCCACAGAAAGGTTTACTGTAAGAAAAACAGCGATTACTGCCTGAGATAAAACTTGTTTTAAAGACATATTTTTAGTTTTGACATACAAAATCCTACGCAGAAATATATACGTAGGATTTATTGATTGAGATGAAATGAACACGAATTAAGCCTCGCCCATCGGCCCACCGAAATTCATTGGAAAAGGAGCGGGTTCGCTGGATTCACGGATAACCCCGAAGTTTTCTTCGTACTTACTGATGTTATCTTCGAGTGCATTAAGTAAACGGCGTGCGTGCTCAGGTGTGAGTATTACGCGGCATTTAACTTTTGCTTTTGGCACACCGGGCATCAGCCTTATGAAATCAACTACAAACTCACTGTTTGAGTGGGCAATCATTGCTAAGTTAGCGTAAACCCCTTCCGCTATTTCTTCGGATAGTTCAATATTTATTTGTTGATCGTTCTCTTCTTGGTTAACTACTTTGGCTTCAGACATCATTACGTTTTTAGGATATTGGAGAATCTATGAGATATAAATTTATGAAATCATCATAGAATCCTCTTAATAAAATCTAAGTTTCTTATTTAATGGTCAATTATTTACCCGAACATATTAGGCACTTTACCTTTTAGTGAAGCTTTGTTCATTTTTTTCATCATCTTCCGCATTTGGTCAAACTGTTTCAAAAGGTTATTAACTTCCTGTATACTGTTACCGCTTCCTTTTGCTATTCTTCGACGGCGGCTTCCGTCAATAATATCCGGATTTTCCCGCTCTTTCTTCGTCATTGATAAAATAGCGGCTTCAATGGGTTTGAACGAATCGTTGCTGATATCAACGTCTTTAATAGCATTTCCCATTCCCGGAATCATTGCCATCAAATCTTTGACATTACCCATTTTCTTTATTTGCTGCATTTGGCTCAAGAAATCGTCGAGGTCGAATTTATTCTCCCGCATTTTCTTGTTCATCTTGCGGGCGTCTTCTTCGTCAAACGCCTGCTGGGCACGTTCTACAAGAGAAACTACGTCACCCATACCAAGAATACGACTCGCCATTCGGTCAGGATAGAAGACATCAAGGTCTTCCATTTTCTCACCCGTACTGATAAACTTGATAGGCTTGTCAACCACCGCCCGTACCGAAAGAGCCGCACCACCGCGGGAATCACCGTCAAGCTTTGTAAGCACAACGCCGTCAAAATCAAGGCGTTCGTTAAACGTCTTAGCGGTATTTACCGCATCTTGTCCCGTCATGGAATCCACGACGAACAAAATTTCGGAAGGTGAGATGGCGGCTTTGATATCCTCCACTTCTTTCATCATCACCTCATCAACGGCAAGGCGTCCGGCGGTGTCAATGATAAGAATATTCTTTCCTTTTGCTTTGGCTTCTTTTACGGCATTTCTCGCAATATCAACCGGGTTTTTGTTTTCTGGTTCTGCGTAAACATCCACGCCAATTTGCTCGCCCAAGATCTTTAATTGATCAATGGCGGCGGGACGGTAAACGTCACAGGCTGAAAGCATTACCTGTTTTCCCTGCTTTTTCAAGTACGCGGCAAGTTTTCCCGAAAAAGTTGTTTTACCCGAACCCTGAAGACCTGCTATCAGGATAATGGCGGGAGAACCTTTCAGGTTAGGACGCTGGGCTTCGCTTCCCATCAGGGTGGTAAGCTCTTCCTGAACAATCTTAGTAAATAATTGTCCTGGCTCAACGGCAATTTTCACCTGACGCTCAAGTGCTTCCTGCTTTACGCGGTCAGTGACGTCTTTGGCAACTTTATAGTTTACGTCGGCATCCATTAACGCCCGGCGTATTTCCTTTATCGTGGTTGCAATATTGACATCGGTAATGCGACCTTTACCTTTCAGGGTGCGGAAAGCACCTTCTAATTTATCCTGTAAACTCTCGAACATAGGTTTTTGTAAGATTTGAGATGTTAGATAAGAGATTTGAGAATCCTTGCCCTGCAAGGTAACAACGTATTAGAGTCTCTAATCTCGTGTCTCATGTCTTATCTCTAAAAATAATCGCAAAGTTAAGCAAATGGATTTTTAAAATGAAGCAAAAAAAAGCGAGCCGGAAGTTATCCGGCTCGCTACAAAGGTTTTGTGTGAAAGTTCGTCTAAGCAAAAAATAAATTTTGTTGCTTGTATTTCATTTATTAAAATGCTGCCGAACGTTTTGTAGTAGTTTTAATTTCAAATTCTTTGGTGATTTTCTCACCACCAGTACGCAATACAAACGAATACTTGCCGTCTGCCAAATTCGACAGGTTAAATATTTTGCTGTAGTTGCCGTCTAACGCAGCGTACTCACTAAATAACACCTCTTTTTCTTCGTTCAGAAGCGATATTAATGTGCGTTTCTCTACGTTGTTGACAGATAATTTAAATTTTAAGCCTTTTAAGGCTGTTATATTTAAATCATTGGCTTCGAAGTTTTTCACTTCTACGATTTTCATGTCGTCGTTTGCAATTGCAGTTGTTGTCGCGGCTGATACTCCCATCATTAATACGACTGCCAAGATTGTTTTTTTCATATTGTTCTTTGGTTTAAATGTTTTCTTTGGATTTAGTAAATTGTATTTTTTTAAGTTTACAATAAACGCCCTTCCGTTGAAAACCTTTGATGTTACAAATGTACAGCGGATTACCAATGCGATGCAATAACCTCAGTGTTACGGGGTAAAAGTTCCTCACAGCATCCTACGAATAACTTTGAATAATACAACGTATATACACGGAGTGCAAAAAGTCGTTTATTTAATCCTATAAAATAAACGTACTTTACTTGCATACCTGCATTTCTAACTGGTAAGAATCTAAGAAAATAGTAGGATAATTAGAGTATCCAGCCGAGCGGTTTACAATGAGGTAACATTAAACGGTCGTATATTCGGGAAATAAACCCAAAAACTGTGTTTTTTACCGTTCAAAACTTCCTAAAAAGCTACAACAATCATCCTGTTTTGAATATTCACACACTGGATATATCAAGTGGCGTTCACTGGTTTGAAGGGGAAAATGGTTCGGGGAAGTCCACGTTTTTTCGAACTATCGCCGGAATAATTCCTTTCGACGGCGAAATGGAACTGTGCGGCACCAAAAATAATAAAGAAAATGCCGTAAACTATCGTAGATTAGTCAATTACGCTTACGCCGAACCTAAATATCCTGACTACCTGAGCGGAGCAGATATTATCAAATTCGTGAATGAAGCACGGGGGAGCAACGAAAGGCAAGTAAATGAACTAATAGAAAGGTTTAGAATAAATGACTTCTACAAAAACACGATTCACACTTATTCGAGCGGAATGCTGAAGAAGATTTCCCTCATCACCGCATTTCTCGGAAATCCGAAATTGATTTTATTAGACGAACCATTCACCACCATTGATTCCCAAACCGCCGACTTGGTTTACGAATTGATTAACGAGTACCGAATAAATGATATAAGTTTCTTCATTGCTTCGCACCAACCGCTGGATAGTACGAAAGTAAAAACCGACAATCGTTTCAGAGTAGCTGAGGGGAAAATAACTTTAGCTGAATAATCATGCTAAAGAATACCATTGCCCGGGAATACCACCGTCAGAGTGCGGGAATGTACCTTCTTATTTTACTAGCGGCATTCGGATTTGTTCGTGGGGAAGAACACGTTCAGTTAGCCTCGCTCATTATGAGTCGGATGGAGCTTTTAATAATGGTCATTATTACGTGGGGACTTCACGTACTTAAAACGTCTCTGTTCTTCGTGAAAATAATGCAACAACCCAGCTACGAGTTTCTGTTTGACGTAGCTTTGTTACCCAAAAAGAAAAAATGGACAAAGTTGGTATCGTTACAAATCAGTTTGAATGCCATCTTTCTTTCTTACGCCACATTTATGTTGCTCATCGGTATTCGCCAGGGAGACTGGGCAAGTGCGGGTATTTTGATTGTCGCAAACCTTATATATGTAATGTTACCGGTTTTGTGGAAACATAAATCATTGCAATATCCCGCTGCGTTTAATCATAAAATAACCTTTCTCGACTTTCGGTTTCCGCAGTTACCGTTGTCAAAGTGGCTGTTCTTCCCCCTATTTCTATTAAATAAAGAACCTGTTTACCTGATTCTTCAAAAGCTTTTTGCGGCAGTTATGATTGCGGGAATGGCTTACTTTTACCCCACAGATGATTACGACGAACGCTTGCTAAAACTTGGCTTGTTCTTAGTAGCGAGCGGTTACTTTACCTTGACACAGCACTTTACAAATTACTACAATAGCGGGCTGCTTTTTACTCGTAATTTACCCATAGGTATTGAGCGTATCTTCGCAGGATATATTGTGAATGGAGTTCTATTTACATTGCCAGAGCTTCTACTCTTCGTTAGCTACTTACCAGATAATATAAGCCCTTTCGTCATTCTTGACGTGTACATTTATATAATTGCTGCGGCAGTATTTTGGCAAACTACTACGTTCTGGATTGATATGCAGAATACCCGTTTACACTTATTTTTATTTATCGGACACATCACATTAGTGATAATCCTGATGTTTAAAATACCGTTAGTATTACTTGCCGCCGCATTGCTACTAATTAGTTTTTGGCAATTTAGGAGGCACTATTATAATTTTGAAACTGCTGAAGATTAGAAAACTTCGCTCGACTTTTTCACTTACCTTTGAGTCTGAATTCAAAACCTAATCCACAGATGAAAAAAACGTTACTGACTTTACTACTTCTTACAGCATTTTCTACCGCTTTCTCGCAAGGTTTTGCTTATTATCCTTTCAGTTCTGTATTTTCGTTTAGTTCTAATCCAACCCGCACTATTTGGGTAGATTCCCGTTTTCAAACAAATTCTTACTTCTCGTCTTTGAGTACAGAAGTAGCGTTGATGGCAAATTTCAACGATAACCCCAAAGCACGTTTTTACGGCGGATTATCAACCAGGTTCAACTTTCTAGTTTTGGTGAATGATTACCGTGCCGAAGTATTGGAAGGCTACGGATTACACGCCGGAATACGTTCTGAGCCGTTTGCAAAGCTACCACGGTTACAATTAGCTTTTGAAATATCGCCGTACGTGCAGAAAGACTTCGAAATCGGATTGATGCGTTCTTATTTGGGAATTGCTTATTACGTAGGAAGATAGCCCTGAGGAACGGCATTCATGCCCCCCGCTAAATTTATCAAATTCGTAAATCCGTAGGCTTCATTCAGTAACTGAATTGCTTTCCGGCTGCGACTTCCCGCTTGACAATGTACGATTACGGGTTTCGTTCGTGAAATTTTTTCAGCGTAAACTGATAAACTTGTTAGCGGCATACTTTCGCCGTTTATATTACCCAAAGCATATTCGTGAGTTTCCCGCACATCAACGAGTTGAAAATCTCTGTTCTCTTTTTTCCATCGGATAAATTCATCGAAATCAATTTCTTTTAATTCACTTATCACTTCTTTAACTCCGCAAAATTCTTCGTAATCAATTAGTTGCGTAATTTTTGGAGAATCAGGAACCGGTCGGACTTTAATAGTGCGGGATTGTCCGCTGAGAGCATCAATCAACATTAATCTATTTACCAATAAATCTCCTAAACCCGTTAGCAACTTAATCGTTTCTAGTGTCTGATAGCTTCCAATAAGACCAGCCATAACACCCAAAACTCCCGCTTCAGCACAATTGGGAGCCATTTCTGGCGGCGGCGGACTCGGAAAAATATCGCGATAAGTTGCACTTCCGTTTACGTTTAGTACCGCCACTTGTCCTTCAAAACGATGAATCGCCCCGAAAACAAACGGTTTATTTAATAAAACGCAGGCGTCGTTTATAAGATAACGAGTCGGGAAATTATCTGTGGCATCTACTATTACATCAAACTGATTTATTATTTGTAACGCGTTTTCACTGTTCAATCGCTCGTTAAAGAGTTGAAAATTTACGTCTGGATTTAAGGCTTTTAGGCGTTGTTCTGCTTGCGTAATCTTTGGTTTTCCAATTTCATCGGAAGTAAATAAAATTTGTCGTTGCAAATTGCTCAACGAGACCACATCGTCCTCCACAATTCCGATTGTTCCAACACCCGCTGCCGTTAGATAATACAAAACGGGACTGCCCAAACCGCCCGCACCAACCACCAATACTTTTGCATCCAGTAATTTTTGCTGCCCTGCTTCGCCAAATTCTGGCATAAGAAGCTGTCGGCTGTAACGCTGTTTATTCATAATTTCATCAAAATATTTGACCTGCCTGTATATCTATCAACATAGTTTCAACAAAAAAAGATAACTTGCTCCAATAATTCAATCGCCGTTTCCTTTCGTTAACCCATTCTTAAACACCATGCGTCTAACCCTTTCCGTTTTACTAAGTTTCGTACTCATTGTTTCTTGTAAAACTAATCCTAAATCTACCGAAAAAGTAGGCAATGGTCTGTTTTCCTTATTTGTCGAAGATTCGAACATTGAACCGTTTTTCTCAGATCGGGAAGGCGTGGTGGCAAAGAATGGTATGGTAGCCTCTGCTCACCCGGAAGCTTCCAAGGTAGGTGTAGAAATTATGAAAAAGGGCGGCAACGCTATTGATGCCGCAGTTGCCACACATTTTGCCTTGGTAGTAGTGCATCCATTTGCCGGAAATTTGGGCGGCGGCGGCTTTGCGGTAGTCCGTACAAAAGACGGAAAAGCCTACTCGCTTGATTTTCGGGAAAAAGCTCCCTTGGCAGCTGATCGGGATATGTACCTCGACGAAGATGGAAACGTAATTGAAGGCTTGAGCACGTTGGGACATTTGGCAAGTGGCGTTCCCGGCTCCGTGGACGGCATGGTAGAATTACACGAAAAATTTGGGTCGCTGTTGTGGCAAACACTTTTACAACCTGCCATTGATTTAGCAGAGAAAGGTGTAATTCTGACCGAACGGGAAGCATTGGGTTTGAAAAATTATAAGAAAACATTTCAAGAAGTAAACGGAGCAAACACTCCCTATTTCATGAAACCTGACGGAAGCGATTGGGCGACGGGCGATAATATTATTCAAGCGGATTTGGGTAAAACGCTACGCTTAATTCAGAAGGAAGGAAGAGAAGGCTTTTACGCCGGAAAAGTAGCCGACCAACTTGTTGCAGAAATGGAAAAAGGTGGCGGAATTATCACACATCAAGACTTACAAAAGTATAAATCTGCTTGGCGGACGCCCTTAGTAGCAGGTTATAAAAAAAATCACACCATTATTTCTATGCCGCCATCTTCAAGTGGTGGAGTTGCACTAATGCAGTTGATGCGGTTCATTGAACCATATCCAATCGGGGAATGGGGTTGGCACAGTGATTCTACGGCACAAGTTATGATTGAAGCCGAACGCCGCGTTTACGCCGACCGAGCGAAGTGGCTGGGAGATCAGGACTTCGTGAAAGTACCCGTGCAGGGATTAATCAGCCGTAGCTATTTGGAAAAGAGATGGAAAGACTTCAGTTTCGAAAAAGCGACAGATAGTAAAGATATTGATGGCGGAAACGTACCGGGCTACGAATCTGACGAAACCACACATTACTCCGTGGTTGACAAAGAAGGAAACGCCGTCTCTATTACCACTACGCTGAACGGAGCCTTCGGAAGTAAGGTAATTGTGGACGGAGCAGGATTTCTGATGAACAATGAAATGGACGATTTCAGTGTCAAAGCGGGCGTTCCGAATATGTTCGGTTTGATTGGGAATAAAGCCAACGAAATTCAGCCTGAGAAGCGAATGCTTTCCTCTATGACTCCAACAATTGTGGAAAAAGACGGTAAGTTTTTGATGGCGGTTGGGACGCCCGGCGGTTCGACGATTATTACTTCGGTTTTCCAGACAATCGTGAATGTTGTGGAACATAAAATGAACATGCAACAATCTGTAAACGCTCTGAAATTCCATCACCAATGGCTGCCCGATCGTATCGTTTACGAACGCGGTGCATTCACCGACAAAACGCTACAAAACTTACTTAAAAAAGGCTACAAAATGGAAGCCATGAAAGGAACACTCGGACGTATGGATTGCGTGATGCTCCTCCCCGACGGGCGATTGCTTGGAGCCTCAGATCCACGTTCAGATAATACGAGTGTGGGATATTGAATTTGCGTCAGAATATGAATACCTCTCCTAATTTATCCATTATCATTGTTAATTACCGCGGCTGGCAACCGCTTAGCCGGTTATTGATAGCTTTGGAAGACATTGAGAAACAAGACTTACATCTCGAAATCATCGTGGTAGATAATTGCTCAAACGATGGTAAATGGGAATCATTCACAGAAAAGTTCAAGAAGCCAGTTTTTATCAAAAATTCGGGAAATCATGGTTTCGCTCACGGTTGTAATGTGGGTGCGAAAAACGCGACTTCATCGCTCCTCTTATTCCTGAACCCAGATACACTTCCGACGTTAAAAGCGTTAAACGAATTAGTTATGGCTTACCATAAATTGGATTTTGCTATTCTTTCCTGCCGTCAATCTTTGGGAGGAGAATACAAACCGTTAACTTTCCCAAAACTTAGTACACTTACGGGTTTGCAACGCTCGGTTTACAGATTAGTAAACAAGCGGGAAATCGCAGAAAAAAACTGCGATGGAAATGGAATTGCCCGACCAGATTTTGTCATTGGTTCGATTGTGATGGTTAGCCGGGAATGGTACGATAAAATCGGAGGTTGGGACGAGCGATTCTGGATGTATTCGGAAGACGATGATTTCTCAAAACGTGTGCATGATTCAGGCGGAAAAATCGGACTTTTGTGCAATACGTACATTGAGCACGTTCACGGCGGAGCAAGCCGCATCAACGTACAAACTGAAGCCTTGACAAAAACGGAAGTCATGATTTCAAAACACGTTTACGTAGAAAAGCACTTTTCAAAAACAAGTGCGTTAATTGCTCACAAGTTACTTATTTTCAATAATTTACTATCAGCAATAGTCTTGGGAATTATTGGCATCCCGCTCTTTTTTATTCTAAAAATGCGAGTCCAAACGCTGATTATGGCTCGGCTTATTGCGTATTATGTCAAAGCTATTCTTCGGAGAACGTGGCGAAGTGAACGCTCCATTTTAGGTTAAAATAGCAATCAGAATTCCCCAATAAATGGGTAATGTAAATATCAGGAATGCAAAGTAAACTGAATCGGTGTGAACAGTACCCTTGGTTAATCTCTTAGCTATAAAACGGGTTAGCAAGTACCACGGAAAATTGACTACCCAACCAATGTAATATATCGGATTATCAAAGAAAGAGCCGGGCTTAAAATCCCAAGATAATAAACCTTGTAACTTCTCTTTCACAACCTCATTGAAATCATGCAGAAATACTCCGCCAGACTTTTCTTCAAAATCTGATGGCAAGATTGCATCACCGAAGTGGATATTTGCCGTTTTTTCAATTTTGTCAAAATTACTGTACGTAAGTGCAACCGGAAAAACTGGCGTATCAATGCCCTCCGCCCAAGCAGATTGAACCATTCGCCCCATTCCTTTTTTCAAAGGCAATAACTTTGTTTGATTTGTACAAAGACCTTCCACAAAAACCAATATTTGTTGGTCTTTCTTTAACAACCCCTGCACCTTATCGAAAGTACTGCCGTTTTTTGAAAGATTTTCCCGCCCTTCAGACATACGATAAATCGGCATTAACTTTATTGAAGTCATAAATCTTCTTGCCCAATCATTCTTAAAAGCGTCACCTCGTGACAAAGACCAAACCGGGCGATGAAACATGAGGCTTATAATCATTCCGTCTATAAATGAGTTGGGGTGCGTACCTGCCATGATAACGGGACCATTTTTTGGCATTTTCTCCAGACCAGTCGTATGGATACTCTTGATAAAAAACCGAATGATAAGTAGGCAGTAGGTATGTAGTATTCTGTAATTCACGGTATGCTGCTATCAGTTTTTTTAACGGTGAAAGTTAGGATAAAAGCGATTAGACCAAAAAGTAATACAAACAAAACTCCCATCATAGAATGCAGGAATGTAGCAAGTGTAATACCAATTTGGGCACTAATGCCGTATAAAGCTACAATTTTACCCACTAAAAAGTGATAACTTCCAATTCCTCCGATGGTTGGGGCTGCCATTCCGATAGTTCCCATAACTAAAATGGTCAAACCCGCTAAAGGCGATAGTCCGCTTGCCTCGGGTAAAGCAAAGCAAAGAGCATAAGTCATGCAATAATACATCACCCAAATTAAAACTGTATGTCCGACAAATGCCGCGGGATTCTTTAAATTCCGGATACTCGTGAAGCCACTCCAGAGCCCCACAACTATTGAACTAACCTTTTGATAGAAGGGAATTTGCTCGATTCTTTTTCGGTATCTTTTAAATAACAAAATGGCAAGAACAGCCACTAAAAGAACGCCCGAACCAAGGGCTAACAGTAATGCCGTATTATTAAATTTATCACCAACAAGCTCGAGGAAAAAGTCGCTAATTCGGTCAAACTCCAACAGTAAATTAAGACCAATGAGAAACACCAATACTAAGACATCTAA
This sequence comes from Spirosomataceae bacterium, assembly GCA_047630355.1. Taxonomy (GTDB): domain Bacteria; phylum Bacteroidota; class Bacteroidia; order Cytophagales; family Spirosomataceae; genus JANQUM01. Next base: position 21,439 of record JBLHXN010000054.1, read on the forward strand.
TAGTCGTTCGGCAATTACAGCTCCCAGCGATTTCTCAAAAGGTACGCCTTCTAATTTTTGCAACGAACCGCAACGAGCCAATTCGCCCGCCCGTGGTAAAACCAAATTTACGGAGTAACCCATCAATACGGCAAGTAGTGTTTTATAGACCGAAGGGTTGTAACCGATGGGTTGGAGCATCAATTTCCAGCGGTACGCTCGGCTCCAATGGGCTATCAACGCCAAAACTCCAGATAGAGCGACCCAACGGTAATCAGCTTCCGAGAACTTTAAAAGAAGAGCACTTAAATTAATGTCTTTAAAGACGAACCAGAGTAAAGCTCCCGCAATAGCTAAAGAGATAAGATATTGGAGAGCTTTTTTCATCCAGATGATATGGTCTTATAGGTTGTGGTAAAGGTTCTGACGTTATCAACAATTGGCATTTTAAACCAACATCTAAAATTAAATATCAAGTATCTTATCTAACCACCTGATTATTCTCGTCAGGGAAAACAACGACAGGCTGGTGTTCGGCAGATTCTTCGGGAGTCATCCAGGCGTAAGAAATAATGATGACTATATCTCCAGGTTGTGCCTTACGGGCAGCGGCTCCGTTCAGGCAGATAATACCCGAACCTCGTTTGCCTTTGATAGCGTAGGTTTCTAAACGCTCGCCATTGTTGTTGTTCACGATTTGCACCCGCTCGTTTTCTCTTATTCCGGCGGCTTCCAACAAGTTTTCGTCAATGGTTACACTTCCAACGTAGTTCAATTCAGACTGTGTTACTTTAACACGATGAATTTTCGATTTAAAAACATTAATTAACATTATAATTATTTTTTGCTGTAATGAAGGTGGGTAAAAATACAACTTCCGTCTAGGATTGCCTAATAAGTAGCACCGACGAGGCGATTGGCTACAAAAAGTCCACTACACTTTCGAGTTTTACACCCCGAGAACCTTTTACTAAAACGACTGAATCAGTAAGTTTTTTATCGTTTAGCCAAAGGTGCAATGAGAATTTTTCGTTGAAATAATACGCTTGCGGTAAGTACTTTAAAGCAGCACTTATGTGATTTCCAAACAAGACAACAGTGGAAAACTTTCCTTTTTTCACCAATTCTCCAAGAGCTTCGTGTTCAGCTTCTGTGGCGTCGCCGAGTTCAAACATATCGCCCAAGATGACGACTTTTTGCTTGTCTGTTTCGAGATTGATGAAGTTTTGGATGGACGCCTCCATGGAAGAAGGATTGGCATTATAAGCATCCATGTACAGCGTATTTGTTCCCTTTTCAACAATTTGCGAGCGATTATTATCAGGATTGTATTCCGAAATAGCAGCTAAGCAGTCTTCCGAAGAAACCTCAAAATATCGCCCGACTGCGAAAGCAGTCTGCATATTCTCAAAGTTGTATTTCCCAGATAAATGAGTCCCGATAGCTA
>JBLHXN010000055.1:0-22769 GCA_047630355.1 Spirosomataceae bacterium
AAACGTTGAAACTCCTCAGGGCTTCGATTTTTATATTGTCCAAAAATATCCATAAGACAAAATTACTCATAGCTTTGGTAAGCAGAAAAATAAATAGGAAAGAAGTCTGTTATGCCTTTTATAAATTCAACTAAAAACAACCTAAATTCGCTAGTCAGAATGATAAAAAAGACAATTGTGCTAGTACTAAACATTAATAGAATAGACGGAATTTATGCTTTTTAACTCAATTGACTTTGCAATTTTCTTACCGATAGTTTTTATACTTTATTGGTTTGTGGCAAATAAAAACTTGAAACTACAAAACTTGCTAATCGTTTCATCAAGTTATCTATTTTATGGATGGTGGGATTGGAGATTTTTATCGCTGATATTATTCAGCACCATTGTTGACTTTTTAGTATGTCTGGACCTTTCAAAGCAAGAAAATATAACTAAAAGAAAAATTCTGCTTTGGACAAGTATTTTGGTTAATCTTGGATTTTTGGGTTTTTTCAAATATTACAACTTTTTTTTAGATAATTTCATAACCGCTTTTTCATTCTTTGGGACTGAAATAAGAGCTAATTCGCTGAACATTATTTTGCCAGTTGGAATAAGCTTTTATACTTTCCAAACTTTGAGCTATAGCATTGATGTTTACAAGAGAGAACTTCAACCGACAAAAGACTTTATTGCATTTTCAGCTTTCGTTAGTTTCTTTCCCCAATTGGTTGCTGGACCAATTGAAAGGGCTACTCATTTACTTCCTCAATTTTACAAAAAACGCACTTTTGACTATGCAAAAGCCGTTGACGGCATGCGTCAAATACTTTGGGGATTATTTAAGAAAATAGTAATTGCCGACAATTGTGCACAATATTCAAACTTAATTTTCAATAATTCTGGTGACTATTCTGGTAGCACCCTTATTTTGGGGGCAATATTTTTTACATTTCAAATTTATGGTGACTTTTCAGGATATTCTGATATCGCAATCGGAACTTCCCGTCTTTTTGGTTTTGATTTAATGCAAAACTTTAACTTTCCGTACTTTTCTAGGGATATTGCAGAATTTTGGCGGCGTTGGCATATTTCGCTATCAACTTGGTTTAGAGATTATCTTTACATACCATTAGGAGGCAGTCGTGGAGAAATTTGGATGAAAGTGAGAAACACTTTCATCATTTTTATAATCAGCGGATTTTGGCACGGAGCGAATTGGACATTTCTCGCCTGGGGTACGTTAAACGCTGTTTATTTTTTGCCTCTCTTATTGACTAATAAAAACCGAAATAATATAGAACCAGTTGCATTAGGAAGATTATTTCCTAGCATAAAGGAACTTTCGTCTATGTTGCTAACCTTTGGCTTAACTGTTTTTGCATGGATTTTCTTTCGAGCAACTAGTATTCGACACGCAATGAATTATATTGGGGGTATTTTTGATGTAAGCATTTTAAGTATCCCTCATTACTTTGTTGGCTACAAGAAAACTTTTTTTTCGCTTTTTCTATTAATTTCAATTGAATGGCTTCAAAGAAATAAAAAACATGGTTTAGAATTATCTTCAATAAAAAACCACTGTGTAAAATGGAGTTTATATTATGCAATAATTGCAATTATTCTTGAATTTGGAGCTAACAGTCAATCTTTTATTTACTTTCAGTTTTAATTATCATGAAATCATTTGTTATAAAATTGCTGTACTTTCTTGCAATACCGTTAACTATAATAGCTGGAATATATGTTATCTCTGACCCATTTAAAACAATCAAGAGCTTTAATTTAGCTGAGTTTTCCATTGTAAATAGAGAATATTTGTCCACCGAACTATATTTAAAAAACGAACAAAAGCAAAAATATGATTCTTTTATTTTTGGAAGTTCACGGGGAGGTGGTTTAAATACATATCAATGGAAGTCGTATTTGCCCAAAGGTTCTAATCAGTTTCTTTTTCAAGCTTGGGGGGAAACAATAACTGGCATTTATCAAAAATTTTATTACTTGGAGAATGAGAATGTTTCAATTAAAAATGCAATTATCTTATTGGATATACCAAATAGTTTTAGCGAGATACAAGAACCAGAAACGGCACTAGGCCTAAAACATTATAAACTGTCAGGCAAATCAAAATTATATTTTCAAAGTATTTTGTTCTATTCATTTCTAAAACCGAGCGAAATTTACAAATTTGCGAAAGAAATATTCATTAAACCAAGTTATAATATTGGATTTGACTCTATTTCCAATGACTGGAATAAATCAAACAAAGAGAATTGGAAACATAAACCAAAACAAGATAGTGCATTAAATAAAGCGAAGTTTCGTGAAAGACCTGATGTCGAGGTTATGTCAAAAGAATTAATTAATCCTGAGTTTGAAAGTTTATTAATGAAAATAAAATTAATTATCGACAAACAAGAATCAAACTATAAAATAGTCATAACCCCAACATACGACCAATTGCGAATTAACAAACAAGATTTATTTGCATTGCAGAAAATATTTGGTAAACAAAATGTTTATGATTTTTCAGGGAAAAATGCTCTAACAGAAGACAAATTTAATTTTAAGGACATAAATCATTTTGATGATATCGTTGGTTGGGAGATAATTAAAGAAATTTACAGATAGAGAATAATTGCTGTAAAAGCACGAGGCTATAATATTAAAGGCTGAATAGTTGCGTACGGCTAGTCGTGGCGATTAACCCCTGATCGCCAGCCGGATATAGACCTGCCCTAAAGAATCCTGGAGATGGGAGCATTGACAAAAGAAAATTGGCGGAGCTTGAAGCTACCCCGTTCACAATATTTATTAATTCCAAAAGCATGCTCCTAATTCGATTATTTTCTAATTGAGTTCTTAAAGCAAAACCCATTTCTTGGAGATAAGGCCATACTATGCTTATTTATAAATTCACCAAAAAACAACCTAAATTCGTTAGTCAGAATCAAAAGGTCGATAATCCAGAAAGTTTAGCAAATATTGTTGAGGCTCTACTTATAATCGCCGAATCGAACAAGGTATTTCTTCCGCTGCATCCCCGCACACGGCAAGCAATACAGCAACTTCCCATGACGCTTAAAAATCATTTTATATCAAATAAAAACATTACTATTAGTCCACCCGGTAGGATTCCTGGAGATGATTAGTCTCGAACAGCATGCCCGGTTAGTAATGACAGATTCAGGTGGTGTGCGGAAAGAAGCCTTTTTCTTTGAAAAGCCCTATATAATATTTGGAGCGGAAACCGAATGGACTGAGATAGTTGACACGGGCATGGCCATACTTACGGGAAGCTCAAAAGAAAAAATTATGGCTGCCTTTACCTACTTTGAATAAAATTCAGCCCCGAGCAGCAACATAAAACAGAAAAACCTTTATTGTCGAGGTAATGCGGCATACGAGGTATTGAGAATCGTCAAAAAGCATCATTAATTTACAAATGTGACTGATCTGCTACTGATGCGTATAAAGCTCTGAACTCTTTTACCTCAATGATACCGTACGCCTTATGTTCCTGATTTAACGGATATAAACTAATATTAAAATAATAAAAATTGCACCTTTGTGTAAACAACAATCATTCCAATTAAGTGAATTATGATTCGACCACTAAAGCTTACTATTTTCACTCTCAGTATATATACTTTATTTAGCCTTTCTTCCTGTACCAAGATAATCACGAAACCGGTACTTCCCTATTTTCAAGGTTCGACTGTCACAAGCTATCCAGTAACATTGAAAGTGCACGAAAGTTACGTTTCCACTATCCAGACGGAAGATATTTTGGGCATCACCGTTAGTAGTTTGAATAAAGAATCCAACGACATACTAAACTTCTCAAATGTAAATTCTTTGCCCCTCTCCTCTCTGCCAGGCGGCGGCGGTGGCGGACAGCAACCCATTGGCTACCCAGTTGACCGTCAAGGAAATGTTAGCATGGCGTTTATTGGTAAGGTAAACGTCTTGGGACTTAGTTTGGAGGAGGCTCAGTCTAAAATAGCCACGGAACTCGTAAAATACCTCAAAGAACCTGCCGTAAATATTCGTTTCATGAACCATAAATTTACGGTATTGGGAGAGGTAAACGGTGTGGGTTCTTTTACACTTTTGGATGATAGAACAACAATCATTGATGCCTTAGCGTCAGCAGGAGATATGAAGGATTACGCCAAAAGAGATTCCGTAACCGTGATTAGAATTGTTGGTGGAAAACGTACGATTGGAAAATTGAATTTACTAACTAATGAAGTTTTTAGCTCCCCGTATTTTTTCATTCAAAATGGTGATGTTATTTACGTGGAGCCATTCAAAGAAAAAAATATCCGATACACTGACGATACTAAAAAACAAAACTTACAAACTATTATAACCGTTTCCACTATTTTCACCTCCTTAGTAACATTAATTATAGCGTTAACAAGATAATATGGCCGATACATCAAACGACTGGAACGAAGATATTGAAGGTGACTTCAATATCTTAGACGTCTTATTTAAATTTTTACGCTATTGGTATTTATTCATCATTACCGCAGCTATAGCGTTGGGTATTGCTTACGTTTACTTGAAAAAATATACCCCAATATACAGGGTTACAGCCGAACTACTCCTTAAGGATGAGCGAACACAACCCCGCAATGAAGTAATGAAACAATTTGATATGGCGGGTGGAAGGAATATTGACAATGAAATTCAAGTTTTGAAATCACGCCCAATTCTGGAGAAGGTAGTTCGAGATTTAGGAATAGAAGTTAGTTATTTTCACGAATCAAGAACTCGAGATAACGAAATATACAATAGTAGCTCCGTAAAGGTTGATGCTACCGAAATAAAATCAGGAAGTCCATTTTTTATTTTACCAAAAAATAATAAAAGTTATGAGCTTTGGCTTTGGGGCACAGACAAAAACTACGTTGAAACTTATGATTACGGTCAAAAAATAATCTACTCTTCGGGGGACTTCAGGGTTTTTAAACGTGATAGTATCAACTTTTCAGAAGATGATACTAAGCCAATTAAAGTGGTTTTAGTTGGAATTGACAACGCCGTAAATTCGCTGTTAACAAATGTTTCGATAGGTTTAATGAACGATCGCACGAGCGTGCTATCACTTAGTGTTGAAGATGCTGTTCCTCAGAAGGGAAAAGATATTTTACAAAAGCTATTGGATGAGTACGCTTTTAATACACTTGAAGACAAAAATCGAGAAGCTACCAACACCCTACGTTTCATCGAGGAAAGGTTGAACATTGTTACGGAAGAGTTAGGTTCGGTAGAGCAAGACGTAGAACAATACAGAAGACAGAAAGGAGTTACGGATTTAAGTGCCGAGGCGGGTCTCTTTCTTGACCGATTACAGTCGAATGATCGCAAAATTAATGAAATAGATATCAACTTAAATGTATTGGACTGCGTAGATAGTGTTATGAAGAGTAATCAAACGGATAACATCCACCCCTCAACTTTAGGGGTGGATGACCCAATACTTAGTACCTACATAATTCGACTCTCAAAGTTGCATATGGAGAAAACGCAGTTATCTCAAACCGTTCAAGAAAGTAATCCATTAATGGAGACCACGAACTCGCAAATTCGCAATATCAAATCGGCCATTAGAGAAAATATAAACAATCAAAAATCAAATTTATTAGTTACAAAAAGTAGTATTTCTGCCTTAAATAATCGGATTGAGAGTAGTATGAGCATGATACCTCGCAAAGAGCGAGAATTTCTGGACATTAAAAGACAAGCGGGAGTTAAAGAAAGCCTGTACTTACTTTTACTTCAGAAAAGAGAAGAGACTGCCCTATCGTACGCTTCTACGATTACCGACAGCCGCTTGGTAAATCCTCCCTATGTAAACCCAGGTTATATCAGGCCCAATAAAAAACAGGTATATACCTATGCGTTAGCTATTGGTCTAATGCTTCCGGCGTTACTTATTTTCCTAAAAGAGTCTTTGAAGAGCACGATTCAATCAAAAAAAGAACTCGAGCAAAAGACCGGTTTAAAGGTGTTTGGTGAGATAAACTTACAACCACAAAGTGTCAATAATCAAATTATCGACCTGACCTCCCGGAGTTTTATTTCTGAACAAATTCGTATAATTCGCTCTAATTTACAGTATTTATTTACGACAAAGCAAGAAGATAAGGGGAGAGTTTTACTGGTAACTTCATCAACCGCTGACGAAGGTAAGAGTTTTGTGACCTTAAATTTGGCACACTCACTTACACTGTTAAATAAAACAGTTGTTATTGTTGGCTTAGATTTAAGGAAACCAAAAATAAACGAATATCTTGACGTTAAGAATAAAGTTGGAATCTCCACCTATTTAATTGGGAAAGCAGCAGAAATGGACATCGTGCAAGAAACCAAGATTCCCAACCTATTCATCGCACCATCTGGGCCTATTCCTCCAAATCCTTCCGAATTAATTGCAAACGGCCGCATAGAGAATTTGATTGATCATTACAAAAAAGAAATGGACTACGTTGTTATTGATACTTCACCAATGAGTTTAGTAACTGATACGAGCCTATTAGCTTCGCTAGCCGACGTGACATTCTATATTGTGAGACATGAAGTAACCCCTAAGCATCACACAAAATTCATCAAAGACTTAAATCAAAAAGGTACCTTTAAGTCACTCCACTTAATATTTAACGCTATTAAATATAAGAATTCTGTTGAATACGGGTATTGGTATGAATATTACGGTAGCTCTGAAAAGAAGCCTTTTATTCAGAGAACCACTGACAAAATAAGAAACTGGTTTCGTTAATAAGTTTATTAGAACAAAACTATATTTACGCAATTCAACTACTGTGATTCAGTAGTTGAATTGTATGGTAATCACTTTTCTCAATTGCCAATAAATAAAATTTAAATATTTCAAGCTATTAGCCTTAACGTTCTTACAGCTTCCCCATCTTCTGTACGTTCCCGGATAATTAAGTGACTTTTACCCCTTTACCTTATGAAAATAAAACTACTTCTTTTTTGTATGTTTGCGTTCCATATTTCTTTTTCTCAAAATGAGAATAATCATATAATCTATGGACTAGAAGCAGGAACTTTCCTATCAACTACCGAACAATCTCCTTTTTGGCTACGAACAAATAAGTTTGGAGAAGTGCCGCTTGAATCTAATATATTTGCCTTGCGTGGTGATGTACAAAAAGGGTACGGTTCTAACGATTTCAAAAATACAAAACTCAAAAATTTTGCCTACGGATTTGGGGTAAGAGGCATTGCTAATATTGGTAAAGCGAATCAGTTTACTTTTTCAGAGTTGTATGGGAAACTGAAGTATAAGTCTTTAGAGTTTTACGCTGGGCGAAGAAGAGAGGTTTTTGGTTTGATGAACGACAATACGGTAGGATTAGGCAATTACTCTTGGTCTGGCAACGCACTACCAATTCCAAAAATACAAATCTCTTTACCAAATTACACCCCCCTCTTAAAAAATGGCTTTGTTGCTATAAAAGGTAATTATGCTCACGGGTGGTTTGGTTCGGCCGATTCGGTCAAAAATTACTACTTACATGAGAAGAGTTTATACTTACGCTTTGAAAAACCTCATTGGAATGTCAAGTTCCACGGTGGTTTTAATCATCAGACACAGTGGGGAGGAAAACCGACAGTTCCTTTTTTACAAGGTGGAACCAATAATCTTATTGATAGCTTCGCGAGCAATTTGGATGCGTACCTTAGTATTATTACTAGTAGAGCATTAACAGATGACGGTAATTTTACAACGACCGGTAACATTTCTGGTGAAAAGGGAGATCGAGTAGGTAATCATTTAGGCACAATCGATTTGGCTATTGAATATGCCAGTAAAAACAATAACTTCATGCTCTACAAGCAATCTATCTACGAGGATGGTTCACTTGCTGCTTTGAGTAATGTATTTGATGGCTTATACGGGTTGATTATTTCAAATAAACTCCCTGAATCAAATTTACAGACCATTAGTATTGAGTACTTAAACACCACCAATCAAGGAGGTCGATTAAGTAGCTTGAATAATACTATCCCTGAGCTTAGGGGGCGAGATAACTACTTTAATGATGGCATTTATGAAGATAGTTGGACTTATAAAGGCCTTACGCTTGGCATACCCCTCTTAATGCCGGTGAACGCAACCCCAAACCTTGGATTATCGCCAGATACCCTTAATAATATTAACAGCCGATATATACTCAATAATAGGGTTCAAGCCATCGTAGTAGGAATACACACTAAAGTTCAAAAAGTTGAAGCAGTCACTAAATGCTCTTTTAGTAGAAATCTAGGTAATTACAATCTTCCGATAGATATAAATCAATTCTCGATCCAAGAACAACTTTCTTTTCCTTTCAAACAAAATCAAGTAAATATCAGTATTGCCTATGATAACGCAGGTATTTTAAATCAAAATTGGGGCTTGAGCCTGCTTATTAGAAGAGAGTTCGGCTCAGAAGACCAGCGTAAAACCATTGATAAAAACTAATATGTTAATTATGAAGAACTTATTCCTGTCGCTGACACTAAGTATACTTATATTAGATAGCTCTGCTCGAGGAGGTGAAAATAATGTAAGTGCAGTTACGGTAGTTATGACTCCTGATGCGGTCAGTAGTATTACTCAGGGAAAAGATACGTTAAGGTATACACGCAACTTTTTATCTTTTGAGATATATGAAAAAGAAAGGAAATTATCGTTGAAAGAAACTCGGAATTTACTACAAAGCATAGAGCCTGATTTCAAACGTAAATACAGCGTTGGACACATTATGAGACCTACTTCTTTAGCTATAGTAGCAGGTGGTGTATATCTTGTGTATGACGCGTTGAAAGGGACTGATAAAATAGGATTTTACAAAGGTGAGAGCTACCCTTATGTAAGTAGAAGCCTTCCAAAAACGTTATCAGGAATTGGTCTTTTCTTGATTGGTGGATGTTTATTTGAGTACGGTAACGATTTAAAAGAAGATGCTATTGGTAAATACAATATGAAGGTAAAGGCCGCAAGTCATATATCTCAATTTCGGCTCGGAGTTACGCCTAACGGTAGTTTTGGTGCTTATATTTCTCTTAAATGATGCATCCACTCCTTCTGGTGTTAATTTAAAAGATGATTCTTCCACTTATATTGACGCAGTTGTTTCATCAATCTTCCTTTTTTACTAATTCCTTTTAAAAAACGTAACTGCCGTTCATTATGCAAGTCAGTTCCTAAATAACTGACAAGCTTCCTATCCATCAGCTCTTTTGCCAACGCTTCGACTTCCGCCCCATAATATCCCCCCAAAGAATTAATATTTAATTGTAACTCACAGCCTAAATCAACCAGTTTTTTAAAAACTCTTAAGTTATCTCTTAAGTAAGTATAACGCTCAGGATGTGCCAAAATTGGTTTATACCCGCGAGTAGTTAGGTTAAAAACTATTTCCTCCACACGCTGATCGTACGCAACAAACGACGTTTCAATGAGTACTCGATTTTTATCTAAAGGAATTAATTCGTCTTTATTTACTTTCTCTTCAAAGTGTTCATCCGCATAGTATTCAGCCGAATAAGCTAATTTAACATCCAGGTCGGTCTTATTTAGTTCAAAAACGACCGCTTCAAAAGCAGGTTTTATCGTTTCATTAGAGTTTCTATAAAAAATATCATGAATGTGAGGGGTTGCAACAAGTTTCTTAAAACCAAGTTGATACAATCCTTCTATTAGTTTAATACTTTCATCAACTGATTTACTACCGTCATCAATTCCAGGTAAAATATGAGAATGAATATCAGTACTCAAGAAATCAAATGCACCAGTTATATATTCTTTCCTTTTCAGGAAATTGAAATCAAACATATTTTTTAAAAAAATTAGGTTTCTGGTACATAACTCCAAAATAGTAAAATTCATTCTTTTAGCTTCATAATTGCTAGCATTGGACCAAAAATTTACTCCCTAAATAACCGCTTACTTTAAGTAATGGCACTCCACTGATCTCCCCTCAGAAAACGCTTTAAAGTAAAGAAGACCCCTGCTTTGCCCGGATTACCATTTAGCATTTTATTGGTTGCATAAATGACACCTCTAAAAAATACTCGGACTATGTTGCCCGCTAGGTTTGGGCCGTAGGTGTAAAAGGAAGCATTATTTTCTTCTACTAGAAGCCCCTAAGCTTCCTGCTTTCATAATACAACTGTACCTTCAAATAAAGTCTCCCGTATTGGCAACCTGTACCCGTGTTGGAAAAATATTCGGCAATATTCATTTTACCCAAATTAGTTATGGTCGCATCATTCTTCAAGACCTATAAACGAAAAATTATCAATATTACTTTCTCCCGTTGCGTTGTTATTAATGGCCGATACTGTTCGGTTATTCGAAAAGTTTTCATTTGTCGAACCCATACTTCCAATAGGATTTACGCGACCAATTTGAATGACACCGTCATTAGTTATCGTTGCCGGTTTAAAGTGGCTAATCCTACAAATTTTCTCCCTCTAACAACTAGTTTCTGTGGTTTATGCACCGCCCAACCTCCTCTACTAACCAAAATATAATTTCCCTTTTTTTTTCGACCACATTTTACTTTTACTAACTTGGTCATTCTATTTTTCAAAAACGCCTCAATATTTAGATGAGCCAATTCACCAGAGAAGATTTTGAGCAGATTAAAAACCGACAGGACTTAATCGAGATTGCCAAGCATAAAAAAATCAAACATAAGAAATACCTCCGTCGCGTAAAGTACGAGAAGGAGCTACGGATGCTACAAACAGAACTCGTGACACTTCAACGTTGGGTTGCTGCTAATAAAATGCGGGTTGCCATTATTTTTGAAGGAAGAGATGCCGCCGGAAAAGGCGGAGCTATCAAGCGTTTTATTGAGCACCTCAACCCACGAAGTATGCGGGTAGTGGCGTTGAATAAACCTACAGATACCGAACGCGGGCAATGGTATTTCAGAAGATATATTAAGGAACTTCCCGAACCGGGTGAAATCGTTTTATTCGATCGGAGTTGGTACAACCGTGCCGTGGTAGAACCGGTTAACGGGTTTTGCACGCAGCACCAGTATGACCATTTTATGCTTCAGGTACCGGAGTTTGAACATATGCTATACTCTGATGGCATTGTGGTCATCAAGTTCTGGTTCTCCATATCTAAAGAAGTGCAAAAAGAGCGATTTGAGAGTCGTCTGAGCAATCCGTTGAAAGTGTGGAAGTACAGCCCGGTTGATATGAAGGGACAAGAACTTTGGAACGACTATACTTTCTACAAAGAACAGATGTTTGCCAAAACGCATACCAACTTTAGTCCCTGGATTATTATTCGTGCTAACAGTAAAAAGAACGCCCGACTTGAAAGTATAAGGCACGTTTTATCACGGTTTAATTATCCTGATAAAGAAAATGCGAAAGTTAACTTATTACCGGATCCGAATATTGTGACCAGATTTTACCGTCACATCGAACAGATTGATATTTAAAAGCACAAAACATGACATTGAGCGATAATGACTTGGAATTATTAAATTCGGATTTAGGTCAAAAATTCCTTTACTCAGCCGACCGGATTTCCCTGTACCGTGCATTGCGACAAACGAAAGCTGAATTACGTCTGCGTGAACTTCAGGTAGAATTAATCAAATTACAGGATTGGACAATCCGCGAAAACAAGAAAATAATTATTCTGTTTGAAGGGCGGGATTCTGCCGGAAAAGGTGGGGCTATCAGAAGGTTTTCTTCGCGGATAAATCCGCGTTTTTATCAGATAGTGGCGTTACCAAAACCTACCGAAGTAGAACAACATCAGTGGTATTTTCAGCGGTACGTAAATCGGTTTCCCAAACCGGGCGAAATCGTATTTTTTGATCGAAGCTGGTACAACCGAGCCATTGTAGAACCTGTAAATGGTTTCTGCACACCCGCAGAATACCGTACTTATATGAAGCACATAAATGCTTTTGAACGTATGCTTACAGACTCCGACACTTATTTGATTAAATTGTATTTCTCGATTTCTAAAGAAGAGCAGGCACACCGTTTTCAGGAAATCAAGAAAAGCCCATTGAAACGATGGAAGATGACGGAAGTTGACGAGCAAGCTCAGGAATTGTGGGATGAATACACCAAGTACAAGCTTCGGATGCTTTCGAAAACGGATACGAAGAATGCCCCGTGGACAATTATCAAAGCTGACCGTAAAACTGCGGCACGCACAAACGCCATAGAACACGTTTTAAAAACTATTCCCTACTCATGATATGAAAAAACTACTGATTTTTAGCCTGGTATTTAGTTCAGTTTTGGCATTTGGTCAAGATATTAATATGCAGATAGAGCAAGCTATAAAAGCTGCTCCCGAAGAAGATAAAGCAGATGCCATCGTTATGGGTTATAATGATTCGAACGAATTAATCATTATAAGACAAGGCACAAATAAAATGATTTGCCTGAGTGATAATCCGCAAAAACCGGGTTTTGACGCGGCTTGTTATCATGAAGACTTAGAACCTTTCATGGCACGGGGAAGAGAACTAAAGTTAGCGGGTAAATCTTTTCAGGAAATATTTGACATCAGAGAAGTCGAAGCAAAAAGCGGTGAATTAAAAATGCCCGCAAAGCCAGTAACGTTACACATCTTAAACGGAAAAACAGAAGCTGAGGCAAGTTATCGGTGGGTAGTTTACATTCCTTTTGCAACCGCCGAATCAACGGGTTTGCCGCTAAAACCAATCGTACCGGGAGCACCTTGGATTATGAATCCGGGAACTCACCGTGCCCACATCATGATTTCTCCCGAGAATTGAGAAAAAGTGCTTTGGTTGATACGAAAAAAAGCGAGACGGCAACGTCTCGCTTTTTTATGATTCGTAATTCTATAGTCTAATTCACACGGGCAATCAATCCCGTCGTGAATCACCAGAATTACTCTCCTAACTTTTCGATAATCATACCTTCCAAATATTCGTGAATGGTATCAATTTTTATTTTCGAAACCACATCTTCCGCAAAAGCACGAAGTTGTAAACGAATGGCCTCTTCTCTTGGAATACCTCGCGACTGCATATAGAAAATGGCTTCGTCGTTGAGCTGTCCGGTTGTTGCTCCGTGTGAACATTTCACATCGTCCGCCCAAATTTCAAGCTGAGGTTTCGTGTTCATCGTTGCGTCTTTTGACACAATTACGTTACGACAATTTTGGTAAGCGTTTGTCTTTTGAGCATCTTCCCGAACAAATATTTTTCCGTTGAAAACTCCCGTGGAGTGATCCATCAAAATTCCTTTGTAGAGTTCGTTAGAAACCGAATTCGGTTTTCTGTGATCCACAACGGAATGATTATCAACGTGCTGACGCTCATTAGGAATGTACAAACCGTACATAAACGTTTCGATGTGCTCGCCATCCAAAATAATGTTCAGGTTATTTCTAACAAAACCACCATTTATTGTGAAAGTAGCAGCGTAAAAGTAACTTCTATCAAGTTGGTGAACCTGCGTTGTACCAACGTGTGTTGACAAATCGTTTTCATTCTGAACCTTGTAATAATCTACGCGGGCATCTTCCCCAACGTGGATTTCGGTTACCGCATTAGTAAAACTCGCTTTGTCTCCGATTGTCCGGTAGGTCTCAGCTACTTTTACCTCGGCATTTTTACCTACTATAATCAGGTTCCGGACAATTGCTCCGACGTCTTCGGTAGTTACATCGCCCAACATTCGCATGATGATTGGCTCTTCAAGCGTTTGATTATCGGCAATATAAACCACGACACCATCATTCGCTAATGCCGTATTCAAAGCAGAAAAGGCTTCAACTTCGCTGTTAACGTGCTTCGAAAAGTGAGCTTCCAACAGTTCAGGAATTTTTTCCTGAGCTTCTTTGAAAGTCATTATCTTCAACTTGTCAGTTGGGCTGACTATGTCTGAATACGCCTCCTGATAAACCCCGTTTACAAAGTATAATACGTTTCCGTGTAAATTAGATAGAGGTACTGATTTAATTTCCTCCTCAGAAAGTGAAGACTGAACGTGAAAATTGTAATCTATCTTCAGAGCCTTCTTAAGGTTTGAGTATTTCCATTCCTCGTGCTTGGGAGTAGGAAAACCCTGACGCTCAAAATGAGTCATGGCATCACTCCTAACTTTATTAAAAGGAGATTCGCCTTTGCCGTTTAAGTTCTTCTGAATGGCCGCAAACTGGGCCGAAAATTTATCTATTAAAACTTGATTTTCCATAAGTGGTTGTCCACAGACCTCTTGTGCCGTGGTTTGTAAGTATAGTTAAAAACGAAAGGTTCAGGTCAGTATTAAGCCGGAACTTGATTATCCACTTCTGCTTTAATCCAGTCATACCCTTTCTCTTCCAACTCTTTCGCCAATTCTTTAGTACCTGATTTTACGATTCTTCCTTTGTAAAGTACGTGAACGTAGTCAGGAACTATGTAATCCAGCAAACGCTGGTAATGAGTAACCACAATAAACGAGCGGTCTTTGTTTCTCAACTCATTAACACCATCAGATACGATACGTAACGCGTCAATATCAAGTCCAGAGTCGGTTTCGTCTAAGATTCCAAGCGTTGGTTCAAGCATAGCCATCTGAAAAATCTCGTTACGCTTTTTCTCTCCACCCGAAAAACCTTCGTTTAAAGAACGCTTCAATAACTCAGGGTCAATTTTGACTAACTTAGACTTCTCACGCATCATTCTCAGAAAAGAAGCAGCATCCATTGGGTCTTGTCCGTTTTTCTTGCGGATTTCGTTAACGGCTGTTTTTAAGAAGTTTATCGTCGTAACGCCAGGGATTTCTACCGGGTACTGAAACGCAAGAAATATTCCTTTGGCCGCTCTGTCTTCAGGTGCCAATTCAAATAGATCTTCGTCCTGATAGACAACAGAACCACCTTCCACAACGTACTCTTCACGACCAGCAAGCACCGACGCCAATGTACTTTTACCCGAACCGTTTGGGCCCATTATCGCGTGTACTTCACCGGGCTTCACTTCTAAATTTATACCGTTAAGGATCATTTTCCCATCAACGCTTGCCTTTAAATCGCTTATTTTCAGCATATTAAATTGAATTCTAAGAATCGTTTGTTAAATTTTGCACAAAGATAAGGGATTATCCCCCTAATCTGCTTAGATAACTATAAACAGATTGGGGATGTTCCATAATAGTATTATTATTATCAATATGATATATGAATTAAAGCAGTTTCCACGAAAATGTTGTAAAAATTCTATTTTTGCTGAAAGATTTAGTTAATCACTTTTACATGACAAACAGTCTCCTACTCATCATTTTATACTACATTAGCCAGCTAGGTTTCAAATAGCCCTCTGATACAACTAGCATAACTACACAGTTCAAAACTACCGATAGAGTAGTTTTGATGATTATTCCTTTTAAATATAGTTACTACATTCTCACAGTGACATTCAATACTTGTATGCAAGACTCAACAATAAACGTTACAACGGAAGTTGGGCGATTACGCCGCCTCATTATACACAGCCCCGATAGTGGTCTCGGAAAAGTAGTACCATCTAAAGCCCAAGACTGGCTCTTCGAAGACATTGTTCACTTGGAAACAATGCGAAAAGATGAGTACGATTTGTACGTACAAATACTGCTTTACTTTTTAGACCCCGATAAAATTAAGGGTAAGCTGAAGTCTGTAAAGAAAAGCCGTAACCGAGCATTTTTCAAACCGTCAAATCCCAATTACTTTAATTCAAAACAAGTAATTGAGTTTGAAAATCTGTTAAAAGATGTTCTCAAAAAAAGCATTATAAAAACGCAGTTAGTAGCCGCGGTTTGTGCCATCGAAGAATGTTCTTACACCGAGATGCAAGAATTTCTGTCAATGACGCCTGCGGAACTTGTCCGCGTGTTGATTACCGGAATTACCACAACCGGCGAGTTTTTCTTTCCACCCGTACCGAACTTAATATTTACCCGGGATATTGGAATCGTGGTAAATGATCACCTGATTCTGAACAAACCTGCCCGGATGGCTCGTACCCGAGAGTCGTTATTAGCGAAATACGTTTTCTTCAATCATTCACTATTTGAATCTTTACGGGGCAAAATAATTGAAATAGAAGAAGACGAAATGCACTTTCTTCTTCCTGAAGACGAGCAAGCTCTGAAATTAGAAACCCTCGAAGGAGGCGACGTGATGATGGTTGCCCCAAATCACTTAATGATCGGAATCAGTGAACGCACAAGCGTAGAAGCCGCCCGACAAGTAATAGAGAAGTTGTTTAAGAAAAATATTGTCTCGAAAGTTACGTTGGTAAAAATCCCCGCTAAACGGGATTATATGCACATTGATACGATCTTCACTCAGGTAAAACGTAACGTTTGGGTATTATTGGCATCGCTTGGTAAAACGGGCGATTTCCGAAACCGAGAACACGTTTGGGAAGAACTCGGACAGCGGTATAGTCAGGAAGAGTTAACCATCAGGCAGTTTTATTTAGAAGATGGAAAAACTAAGAACCGGACTTTCCTGAATTTGGAAGATTTACTATCAGACATTTCGATTACCGATTTAAAGTCTAAAGAACCAGTAAAGTTTGTATATTCGGGAAACAACGTTTTTCCGTACGGTGAACGTGAGCAATGGACGGACTCCTGTAATTTACTCGTGGTAAAAGAAGGCGTTGCGATTGGTTACGACCGGAACGATCACACCTCCGAAGCTTTCAAAGAGGCAGGGTTTAACATTATTACAGCCGCCGAACTTTTGGTTAAGTTTGAAAAGGAAGAGTTATCACCCGATACTATCGAGAACACCATCATCCTATTACCTTCCGCTGAATTATCAAGAGCACGCGGTGGCAGCCACTGTATGAGTTTACCGCTACTTCGCGATACTTTATTTTGAAATTTGTGATCGTTGAAGAAATTACTTCATTAACTTTAATCGCCCAAATCGCAACGAACTAAACTTATGCAAACTCAAGCTACTTCTAATATATTAATGATTCGTCCGGTTCAGTTTGGATTCAACGAAGAAACCGCTAGATCAAACACCTTTCAAGACCCTACCGTTGCCGAATTACCGGAATCAAAAACGCAAAACAAAGCATTGGCCGAGTTTGACGAAATGGTGGACAGGCTTCGTCTTGCGGGAGTGAATGTCATCGTTTTTGACGATAACGCAAAAGACTATACACCCGATAGCATTTTCCCGAATAATTGGATTTCTTTTCACGCAAGTGGCAAAGTAGTGCTGTATCCAATGGAAGCAGAAAACCGACGAAAGGAACGCCGAAAAGACATTATTGACGAACTTAGAAAGTCTTTTAATGTTGAGGTAGTTTACGATTTTTCGCACTTTGAAGATGAAGGGGAATTCTTGGAAGGAACGGGAAGTATCGTCTTAGACAGGATGCACCGAAAAGCGTACGCTTGTATTTCCAGCCGGACGTCTCCGGTAGTTTTAGCCGCTTGGAAAAAGCAGGTACAAACCTACGATGTAATTTCGTTTCACGCTTTCGGGCGGGACGGATTACCCATCTACCACACCAACGTTATGATGTGCGTGGGGCACACTTTCGCGGTAGTCTGCCTTGCCTCTATCAAAGATTACGACGAACGCTTCGCTCTGAAAGAACATTTAGAGGAAAGCGGCAAAAATATCATCGAAATCACGATGGATCAAATGGCAAGTTTCGCGGGAAATATGCTTTTAGTCAGGAAGCAGTCGGGCGGTCACTTACTTGTTATGTCGGATTCGGCGTACAGCTCTTTGACGGATGCCCAGCTTTCAGAATTCGAAGAGTACGCCGAACTGATTCATTTTGACTTGTCAATGATTGAAGCCTGTGGTGGCGGCTCAGCTCGCTGCATGATGGCAGAAGTACATTTACCAGAGAAGTGATTAAGCGGTTTCAGCTATATCTTTTAGCGAAACCGGCTCAACAATAATCACCTCTTCTTTATCTACGATAACTTGTCCGGGAGCCAAACCTTTTGCCTTCCGGACAAATTTTTTCGGCGTAACAATTACCGGAACAAGTCCTTCGGTTCTTCGTTTTGAATTGTACGCAGCTACTCCAGCGGCAGTTTCAATCACGTGCTTCGGAAAAGGTTTTCCCGATTGATATTTGAGTAAAACGTGCGAACCCGCCGCATCCCGAGCGTGCATCCACAAGTCTTCTTTGTAACTGTGTTGCTGAATTAACTTATCGTTACTTTTAGCATTTTTACCCACCCAAATCTCAAAGCCATTCACCGTAAATTTATTGAAAGGCAAAAGCTTATCTTGAGCAACATTATCATTCATCAACCCGCTTTCTTTCAAGTAGCTCCGAAGCTCTTTCAGGTTGTCTGTTTCGTTTATAATATCGATGTGCTCGGTAATTTCGGATAGCTTCTGTTCGCGGAGGTTGATATTCTCAGTGAGTTTATCGGTTTCAATCTTTTCGTTTTTAGCTTTGCGATAATACCATTCCGCATTTTTTTGCGGTGAAATATCGGGTTTCAATTTAATTTCTACCAACTGATTTTCTTCGTAGAAATTTTCTAATGAAACACTTTCCAACCGCTCTTCGATTTGGTGCATATTTGCCATTATCAAATGACCTCTTTGCTCATTTGATAATCCTTCTTCAATACGTTCAAGCCTCTTATAACTCGAATCAAGGTAAGCGTCCGTTTGCTTTTTCTCTTTCAGCAACTTCCTCAACGCTACCGTTTTGTGTTCAAGTAAATAACCCGATTGACTGTACTTTATAAAGAAAGCATTTGACGCTTCTATCGGATTTTCAAACGTTGATAACGGGTTTTCGTAAGGAACGAGCGAGAGATTGAGTTCTCCGTTAAATTCAATAATTTGATAAGTAGGGTTTCTTAAAATTTCCAACGTATTGGTGATAAGCTCCCATTTCTTAAGCAGATCTGTCGAATCGTTGAAGCCTTGTTTCTCTAAATAGGCCGCAACTACTTTTCCAAAGGTCGGAAAAAGCTTTTTGTAGTTTCCCTCCGCATTCACAAAGTCTTCGTAACTCTGCGGCAAAAATCTGTTTAAGTTACTTATTTTCAGTACACTATCGGCTTCCAATTTTTTATTAAACAGAAAAAATGGCTGCTCATTTTCAAAAAGAATAATGTTTGATCTGCTGCCAAATAGTTTGAACAACAGCGTAAAGCCGTTGTCAAAATGGATAGAAAAACAGCGTTCGTTTTCGTACTGGATTACGTCGATAACCGTTCCGTCGTAAGCGTTTTCAAGCAGCGAAACGGTGTTCCTCTTCGCCCGGTGAAACGAGTCGCTGAAATAGAGACAGGAAAACCTCGGATAAACGGCTGCTTTGATATAAAACTCTTTGTAGTGGGATTTATTTCCGCGTGCGGCGGCGAAGCAAAGCATCAGTTCGTCCTTATCCTGACTGAACGCCTCCATAAGTTTCAAACCCAAGATTTTTTCCTTTATCTCAGGAATAAGTTGACGGAGAAAATAGAAATTATTTTGCATATTAGGTAAATGCCAGATTTTAGGTTTCGGTCGGAGCCAAGAATTATATTAACAATAGTTCAAGAGCAAAGTTGACACTTTTTATTCTTGAAATTGGCCTTATCTGTGTTACTTACTCATTAAAAACAAAAAAGCACCTTTAATAAAGTTAAAGGTGCTTTCGTGTTATTTGACTAAATCGACTTATTTGTTGCCAACTACTTTGATTTTCAAGGTAATATCGTTTGATAATACTTTGTCTTCTACGGGCATTTTGAAATTAACGTCATATTTCGTGCGATCGAAAGTTAACTCTCCGGTTACTACTACGTTTCCGTTTTCTTCCATAACCATTACATTTTTAACTGTTTCGGGATTCGTCTTCCCTCTTACGGTTAGGTTTCCCATTGCTTCAGAACCTTCAGAACCCGTTACTTCAAAAGTTGCAGTTGGGTACTCGGCTACGTTAAAGAAATCATCAGAAGATAAATGACCTACTAAATCATCAGCAGTCTTTTCTTCGCTGTAACCATCATCTGTTGGCTTTATCGAAGCTAAATCAATTGTGAAAGCTCCACTTTTTACCATTCCATTTTCTATAGAAAGGTTGCCTGACTGCATGTTGATTGTACCTTCGTGAGCGTACAAACCAAGCATATCGCCTTTCCAAATTACTTCGCTTGCAGTGCTGTCAGCTGTAATATCAGCAGTTATTCCTTCCATTTCAGCCATTTCGTCTTCCGAAGTTTCGGCTGAATTACAAGCAGCTACTGTGAAGATTGTGAAAGCGATTGCGGTGATTTTTAAGAATGTTTTTTTCATTTTATTACTATTTTTAATTTCAATGTATGTATCTACATACATTTTGTAAACAAATTAGCTCTAAATTGGTTCGCAAGGAAATTCATTTCTTGAAAAAAACATTCCTTAGTTCATTAATATTAATGTAGTTTGTAGATTTGCCGACACCTTCCGAAACTAATGCAATCAATATCAGAATTTTTTCACTTGTTGATGGACTCCAAAGAAATCATCCAAACGGGCGGACTAATCGCAATTGTACTAATTGTGTACGTTGAAAATGGCCTATTTTTTGGCTTTTTCCTTCCCGGAGATTATCTTTTGTTTCTATCAGGGGTATTTTGTGCTACCAAACTACTTTCTGTCTCAATTTCTATCTTGATGCTGTGCGTCTTTGCGGCGGCGGTCGCAGGCTCATTGACGGGCTACGGCACGGGCAGGTTCTTCGGAGAAAGTATTTTGAATAGAAAAGATTCGCTTATCTTTAAGAAGAAGTATATTAAAAATACGGAGAAGTATTTTGATAAGTTCGGAAGTCAAACGCTCGTAATCGCGAGATTTTTGCCGATAATCAGAACTTTTGCTCCAATCATCGCTGGTTTAGTACGCATGAATTTCCCTAAATATATACTTTACAACATCTTAGGAGCAGTTCTCTGGACGATTCTTTTAGTTGGTGGCGGTTATTATTTTGGTATCAAATTTCCATGGATTGTAGATTACGTACATTACATCGTAATTTTCTTTTTGGCCATAACGACGTTTACCGTTATTAAAGGATACTTCAAAGCCCGCGATGAAATGACCGAATAACTTATCTTACTCTTTAAAGAAAATTCGTTTCACCCGTTCTCCAACGTTCGTGAGAATCTCGTAGGGAATCGTGTTGATTTTTGTTGCCAACTCAGAGATTGTCGGACTTTCCCCAAAAATAATCACTTCGTCGCCTTCTTCGCACTTCACTCCCGTGACATCTATCATGGTCATGTCCATGCAAACGTTACCGATAACCGGACAGCAAACACCGTTTACGTTGACCTCTCCTACCCCATTACCAAATCTGCGGTCGTAACCGTCGGCGTAACCAATCGCGATGGTGGCAATTCGTGAAGGTTTCTCTACTTTTCCCTTTCGGCTGTAGCCTACCGTTTCGCCGTCAGAGATTTCTTTAATTTGTGAAATAACCGTTTTCAACTTTCCGACGGAACGCAAAGCCGATTGCTCACCGCCAGATGATTCAATTCCGTACAAACCAATTCCTAAACGTACCATTTCAAAGTGAGCTTGCGGATAACGCAGAATCCCCGCTGTATTGCAAATGTGGCGGTCAATCTGATACGGAAAAGCCACACGTATTTTATCAGACATTTCCGTAAATAATTCTATCTGTTG
This sequence comes from Spirosomataceae bacterium, assembly GCA_047630355.1. Taxonomy (GTDB): domain Bacteria; phylum Bacteroidota; class Bacteroidia; order Cytophagales; family Spirosomataceae; genus JANQUM01. Next base: position 21,653 of record JBLHXN010000055.1, read on the forward strand.
AAGCGTAAAATCATGAAACTGCTGATCATCTGCTCCTGATAAATGACTAAATAGCGATTTTACCCGAAAGTCAGAAATATCTTTAAGTCGGTCAATTAGTTCGTCAACTTCATCCGGAGCGAAGCCCAAACGGTGCATTCCGGTATCTAATTTCAGGTGAATATTGATTTTACTTTCGAAAGAGCCGCTAAATTCAAAAAAATCGACCCACGCCTGTAAAGATTTAAGCGAATAAACCTCAGGTTCTAATTCGTAATTGACAACGTTTTGAAACGACTCCGGCTGCGGATTTAATACCATAATCGGTAGTTCAATTCCATTTTCCCGTAACGAAACTCCTTCATCTGTGTACGCAACTGCAAGGTAATCTACCCGATGGTATTGCAGAAAAGCGGCAATTTCGGTACTTCCACTACCGTAAGCGTAAGCTTTTACCATTGCCATAAGTTTTGTGGGCGGCTTGAGTTTTTTTCGGTAGAAATTCAAGTTGTTTTGAACAGAATCCAAATTTATTTCAAACACAGTTCCGTGTATCTTTTGCTCCAACCGCTTTATAATTCGTTCGAAGCCAAATACACGTCCTCCTTTCACAAGCGTAAAACGATTAGAAAGCATTTCACGAGGCAAATCGCTCAATAACTCTTCCGTAGAATCATAGTACATTCCGGGCATGGGCCGGTGCTTTTGCAATGCCGGCCCAACACCAATAATTTCGGTTATTCCTTTTGAAATTAACAGTTTTTTTACTGTTTTATAAAGTTCGTCGTCAGCTAAACCACTTTCGTGTATATCGCTTAAAACAAGTAACTTATCTCGTTTTGTATTGTGCTGATTCAAGAAGTTAAGAGCCATTTCAAGCCCCGCCAAATCATTATTATATGAATCATCAACTAAGTAACTGTCGAAAATTCCATATTTCATTTCCAACCGCATTTTGAGTGGTCTCAACGTTTGAAAATCGGGCAGGTTAATTGTCCCGCGTACTTTCAAGATGCAAAATAACGCTTGGGTAGCATTTTCAATAGCGGCATCGTCCACAAACGGAATCTGAACTTCTACTGGCTTATTTTTCCATCTCGTTTTAAGAATGACTGAATCACCCCGATTTATGACTTCG
>JBLHXN010000056.1:0-22543 GCA_047630355.1 Spirosomataceae bacterium
TGCTACTACTCGTAAAGTGTATAGTACAAGTATCTGTTGCTCACCCTAATTCATCAAACCTACTTATAGGGAAGAAATTTATTGAAAGTACGATTGGTTTTGCCCATAATTACACACAGAATGACGTAGTTTTTAGGAACCGCGATCAAGTATTTTGTTATATCGGAGGTAATCCGGTTGGGTATAAATAGTACTCGTTCAATAGTGGTTTCGGTAAATTTGTGCAGAAGAAAGGAATAGACCTGTTTGCTTCCAGAAAAAATGAGATAGAATGCTTTAGAAGGGATGAAACATTTGTGAATTTTATAAATAACCTCGGAGAAGACTTCACAAAAGTGGCTTCGTTTTTATCAAAAGAGTGGAATAGAATTCTCGCAAAATGCTTATTTATTAAAATAATTTAAAAATACCATTAAAAGTTTCTACTAGTATTTTTTTTGTACTATATTTAATCCTTTTAAGACGCTTCTTTTTAATTTTATATCTGATTCAACTTTAATCTATTTAATATATGCCTTTTCAAATAAAAGAAGACCCTACATTATACGATGTCGTGATTGTGGGTTCTGGTGCAGGTGGCGGTATGGCGGCTTATGAACTTACCAAAGCGGGAGCAAATGTATGTATGCTCGAAGCGGGTGGTTTTTACGATCCCGGCGATTCTAAATTTATAACGCAATTAAAAAAGCCGTGGGATTCTCCACGACGTGGTGCTTCTTCCAAGTTCCGCTCGTTTGGAGATTTTGACGCAGCTTGGGGTGGTTGGCAATTAGAAGGAGAACCTTACACGCAAAAAGAAGGATCTGATTTTTGGTGGTTTAGGTCCCGAATGCTTGGTGGTCGTACCAATCACTGGGGACGTATTTCATTACGTTTTGGGCCAAAAGATTTCAAACGCAAAAGCATTGACGGTCTTGGTGAAGATTGGCCGATTAGCTACGAAGATATCGAACCTTACTATGATCGGGTTGATAAACTGATTGGTGTATTTGGAAGCCGCGAAGGTTTACCCAATGACCCTGATAGTATATATTTACGCCCTCCAAAGCCTCGCTTGCACGAGCTAAAGGTAATGGAAGGCAACAAGAAAACGGGTGTTCTTACCATTCCGTCTAGGCTTTCTATTCTGACTGAGTCAATAAATGATGAGCGGGGACAGTGCTTTTACTGTAACCAATGTAATCGCGGTTGTCAGGCTTACGCTGACTTTTCTTCTTCTTCGGTTTTAGTAAAACCTGCCTTGAAAACAGGAAAATTGAAGTTGATAAACGACGCCATGGCACGTGAAGTATTAACGGATGATAACGGCAAAGCAACTGGAGTTTCTTACGTAGATAAAATTTCTAAGCAGGAATATTCGGTAAGGGGTAAAGTGGTGATTCTCGCCGCCAGTGCTTGTGAGTCTGCCCGCATGCTATTAAACTCTAAATCTTCTCGTTTCCAAAACGGACTTTCAAACTCGTCTGGTGTTGTTGGAAAATATCTGCATGATTCTACCGGTGCAGATCGCATGGCGTTTGTACCTTCTATGGTTGGTCGTAAACGCTACAATGAAGACGGTGTGGGTGGTTTACACGTGTATTCGCCGTGGTGGTTAGATAACGCCAAACTCGACTTTCCGCGTGGTTATCACATCGAGTATTGGGGAGGAATGAGTAACCCATCTTACGGATTTGGTTTCGGAATGGAAAAACTTAATGGAAAATATGCGGGTAGCGATGGTAAAATGAAACCTGCTGGAGGTTACGGAGCTGCACTTAAAGAAGATCACCGTCACTTTTATGGGTCGTATATTGGAATGTCTGGTCGGGGTGAATCTGTTGCTCGCGAAGATAATTACTGTGAAATTGACTCAAAGACCGTTGATAAGTGGGGAATTCCGGTTCTGAGCTTCAACTACAAATGGAGCGACTACGAAATTAATCAAGCAAAGCATATGCAGGATACCTTCGAAGAAGTTATTGATGGTTTCGGTGGAATTCCGGTTGGTGATAAGCCCGGAGCAGATACCAACTACGGTTTAACTAAGCCGGGACAAATTATTCACGAAGTAGGAACGGTGCGTATGGGCAATGACCCGGCAACGTCAGCTTTGAATAGTAACTGTCAATCTCATGATGTCAAAAACTTATTCGTAGTTGACGGTGGTGCATTTGCGTCGCAAGCTGATAAAAATCCAACTTGGACGATTCTTGCCTTATCCATGAGAGCTGCTGACTACATTACCAAACAAATGAAGTCAGGAGGATTTTGATAGGAGAGTAAACCTAAAAGATTAATAACTTAAATCATTATGAAAAGAAGAGACCTTCTAAAAAATATTGGATTAGGAACAGTTGGCGTAGCAGTTTCTGGAAACGCTATGGCGAATGACCTCAGAGTGCCTAACGTGCCGTTGATCAAACGGAAAATAACGATAGGTGACGACGGAGAATTTACTGGACCCGCCAACGGAAAACAAGCTAAAGAGCTTGCGTATGATCAGTCTTTGATGGATCAGCAGTTTTTTGACGAACACGAAATGGCAACTATTGCTGTACTGGCTGATATTATCATTCCGGCTGATGACAAGTCCGGGAGTGCCACCGATGCAGGCGTACCTGACTTTATAGAATTTATTGTGAAAGATATGCCCTACCACCAAGTACCTATGCGGGGTGGAATGATGTGGCTTGACTCCGAATCGAAAAAGCAATTTGGCGGCAAACGCTTTATTGAAACAACTGCGGGAAATCGTTTAAAACTTGTGGATATGATTGCCTACCCTGAATTGGCGAAGCCTGAATACTCTCAGGGAGTGAGATTCTTTAATTTGATGCGGGACCTAACTTCAACGGGTTTCTATACTTCCGAGATCGGTGTTAAAGACATTGGGTACATGGGAAATCAACCTAATTTCTGGGATGGTGTACCACAGGATGTACTTGACAAGCATGGAGTTAGTTACGCTGACTGGGAAAAGCATTTAGCAAAATGAAATAACCAACCTAACCTATCATTTTACAACGAACGGTGCTGAAATTATTTCAGCACCGTTTATTATTACCTTCGCGTAATATCTCCCGGCAGAAAACTGCTTTGTGTCTATAAAATAATTACTCTCTCCTATTTGGGCATTTTGTTCGGTTTCGACCATTAGCTTCCTTAAAGAATTGTAAACTGCTACTTTCGCTGACTTTGGTTCGGTAACAGTCACAATTGTGCACCGAATTTGCACGAACCCAACACCCAAATTTGGAAAAATTAATAACGTACTCGGAAGTTCTTTTTCAACTACTCTAAACTGAACTCCGTAAGGTTTGATTAGTGAATTCCCTGCAAGGTCTTTTGGATTGATTCGTAAACCGTATGTGTTCTCCTGTAAGTTTTCAAACGGTAAATCTAACGTAAACCTTGTTGAGGCAGTAGAAATATTAGCTTGTTGACCCATATCAAATTGTTTATAATCATACGTTACACAATCTTCGGCAAGATGATAAGGCTCTTCCGGAAGATTTGGGGAATCGCTATTGATGCTACTGATTCTCTTTCGCTTCCCGATTTCTTGATTAATAGTTAAGAAAAAAGCAGATTTATCTGAATAAAGACTACGAAACGGATTCGCTCTTTCGGTACAAGAGAGAATCTCGGGAGCCATCATTTTTTTGACTATAAAAAAGGAAGGAATCAGTAGACACGAAGCTATTTTCGTTCTTTGTACTCACCTTGATGGCAACTTCCTGACCATGATAGAAGAGTTGTAGTTTTTCGGGATTTACTGAATTTAAACCCCAACCGGATTTTGCTATCTCTTCTCCGGTAACTTTGTAAATACCATCTTCTACAACGGTAATCTTTAAATACTTTTGCGTAGAAACTATCCAACTATTTTCGCTGGTTTGTGCAAATGCAGTCAAGCTTAAAAACAGAAATAATGTTTGATAAATAATACGTTTATTCACGGTACTCATTTTCATTTTACCTTTTTCCTACGTTTCTCTTTGTATTTTAGAGTAACTACACAAAAGTAACAAAATTGCCCATAAAAAAAGGAGTGACCAGTAGTCACTCCCCCTTAATAAGATACGATATTTTACTAATTATAGATCAGAAAAGTCAAAACTTTCTAAAAACTTGGTAGTAAAGTTTCCCGACTTGAATTGTTCGTCGTCCATTAACTTCAAATGAAAAGGAATTGTTGTTTTGATACCTTCAATATAGAATTCCATCAATGCTCGTTTCATACGAGTAATCACTTCTTCGCGGCTTTGACCTGTTACGATTAATTTGGCAATCAAAGAGTCATAATTCGGAGGAATAGTGTAACCTGCGTACACGTGACTGTCAATTCGTACGCCTTGTCCGCCGGGCATATGAAGGCTTTTGATTAGTCCCGGAGACGGACGAAAACCATTTTTTGGATCTTCGGCGTTTATCCTGCATTCCATTGAGAACGCATTCGGGAAGTAATTTTGACCGGAAATTGGTATACCTGCGGCCACTTTTATTTGCTCTTTAATGAGGTCATAATTGGTAACCTGCTCCGTAATTGGATGTTCTACCTGAATACGGGTGTTCATTTCCATGAAATAAAAATCCCCGTCTTTATCAACTAAAAACTCAACGGTACCGGCACCTTCGTAACCAATCGCCTGAGCTCCATCTATAGCCGCTTGGCCCATTTTGGCTCTCAATTCATCGTTTATTATCGGAGAAGGGGTTTCTTCTACTAACTTTTGATGTCTTCTTTGGATTGAACAATCACGCTCTGAAAGGTGACAAACTTTTCCGTACTGATCACCAATAATCTGAATTTCGATGTGGCGGGGTTCTTCCACAAACTTTTCGAGGTAGAGGCCATCGTTACCGAATGCCGCACTCGATTCCATTTTGGCATCGTCCCACATTTTCTGAAATTCTTCAGACGAACGTATAATCCGCATACCGCGTCCGCCGCCGCCGGCAGTTGCTTTGATGATAACCGGATAGCCCATTTTTTCGGAAAGCCTGATACCTTCTTTTACAGAAGGAAGCAAACCTTTAGAACCAGGAATAACGGGAACGCCCGCTTCTTTCATGGTGTTTTTTGCCGTAGCTTTATCGCCCATCATGTTTATCTGCTCAGCCGTAGCTCCGATAAACTTAATGCCGTATTCGGTACAAATCTTCGAAAATTCAGCATTTTCTGATAAGAAGCCGTATCCTGGATGAATGGCATCAGCGTTGGTAATTTCTGCTGCCGAAATGATACTTGGTATATTAAGGTAGGATAGCCTGCTTGTGGGTGGCCCGATGCAAACGGCTTCGTCGGCGAAGCGAACGTGAAGACTGTCTTTATCAGCGGTTGAGTAAACAGCTACGGTCTTTATGCCCATTTCACGACAAGTGCGAATGATGCGTAACGCTATCTCTCCACGATTGGCGATGAGTATTTTTTTAAACATACATGTTCGATTTGGAAGTTTGGAAATTTGAAAACGAGAAGTTCATCTTCAAATGTGAATATCATCTTATCAAACTTTGAAATCAGTTTGGTTCGACTAAAAACAACGGCTGATCAAATTCGACCGGAGTGGCATCTTCTACCAAAACTTTTACGATTTTGCCCGAAATCTCTGATTCTATTTCGTTAAAGAGCTTCATGGCTTCTATGATACAGACCACTTTACCGTTTCCGATTTCAGTACCTACTTCAACAAATAAAGGCTTATCTGGTCCGCCAGAACGGTAAAAAGTACCGATCATTGGTGAAGTAATAGTCAATAGATTGCTTTCATCAGAAGAGGCTTTTTCTTCATCAGTTTTAGAGGCATTTGATGAGGAAGCAGATTCTGCTATTTGAGGGGCAGCGGTAGGCGAAATCATTTGAGGAGCACCCGGTGAAGCTATTATTTGCCTTACCTCGGTGTTCCTTTTAATTTTCAGCTTTAGCTCGGAGGTTTCTATATTTACCTCGTCAAGGTCAGATTTTGATATAAAATCAATTAATTTCTGAATTTCTCTTGTTTCCATATAGGGTTGTTTTGTCTTAGTTCAACTTAACAAATGTAATAATTTGACGTGCAATTACAAACTACCAGTTACGAATGCACTGAGCTCAAAGTTCAGGTACTTTTCATTTCCAGTATCAAAATTACCTATCTTCCTTTACTCTTGAATCGTACTCATAAGTACTCGTATTTACCTTTATCAATTCATCATTTTCAATGAATAAAGGTACTTTGATTGTGGCACCGGTTTCAACAGTTGCGGGCTTTGAAGCATTTGTTGCGGTGTCTCCACGAATTCCCGGCTCAGTGTAGGTTACCCGTAACTCAACGTACATAGGAAGTTCTATCGTAAGTGGTGTTTCTGTTTCGGCGTGAATGAGCATATCTACTTCCTTGCCCTCTTTCATCAAATCGGCATTGGAAATCATATCCCTCGAAAGGTTTGTCTGCTCAAAGGTTTCAGTATTCATGAAGTGGCAACCGAAGTCGTCTTCGTATAAGTACTGAAAAGTGTGCCGTTCAACGCGGGCAGTAGTAACTTTTTCGCCAGCGGTGAATGTATTATCTAAGACACGTCCTGTCTTAATATTGCGTAACTTAGATCTTACGAATGCAGGACCTTTACCTGGTTTTACGTGTTGAAACTCAACGATAATGTACAGGTCATTGTTCCATTCTAAACAAAGACCATTTCTGAAGTCTGCCGTAGATGCCATTTTATATGTTTCTTATTCGTTGATAAACTATTTTTCAAAATTAAATTGTAGTGCTACAAATGGTCTGATAGCTTTTTCTTTAAAAGAATCCCATTCAATAGTACTTTCCGCATTCAGGTCATCGGGGTAAGATGTGTTAAATCCGGCTTGCGTGTAAGCCATTCCCACACGAATACTCAAGCTCTGATTCGGTGTAACGGATACGTACGCCTGCGAATTGAGTGTGCCATTTTGCGTAACCAGAAAGTTAAACCCTTTTGGTGCAATTGTCACATCTACGGGCTTCTGCCCATTTATCACATCGAAGGTTGATTCGCCTCGCTCAGTTCTGAGGGTAAATCCTGCTAAATCGGCATTGATACCAATGGCAAGGATCCGGTTTCCAACCTCAATACCTATCGGAATATTTAATGAAGATATATTGACGTTTGTGTTTAATCTCAGAGAACGTTCTTTGTTTGAAACTGTATTGCCTAACTCTGTCCCACTTTTAATTATATACTGTGTAAACCTAAGACCCGTATTAAACCTCAAACCAAACTTATCACCTACTGCTAAAGTTTGAGTGTAAGAAACCGAGGGTACGAGTGCTCCTTTTTCAAAAGCAAATGATGTAGTGAAGTGTTCGTAAACTCGGGCTTTCTGGGCGGTAGCGGTTAAGGTAATCGAACAAATGGCTAAAAGAAAAATTAGCTTTTTCATGTACAAATGAGTGGGTATTTTTAATATAATGGGTAAAAATATCTGTTGTATGGTTTTAATACGCCCACTTTACGTAAGCAGAACCCCACGTAAAACCACCACCAAATGCAGCTAAAATCAGATTTTGACCCTTTTGGATTTTACTTTCGTAGTCATGTAAACAGAGAGGTATTGTAGCGGCTGTTGTATTTCCATAGTGCTGAATATTTAACATTACTTTGTCTGGTCCGATATTCATACGCTTTGCGGTAGCATCAATGATGCGTTTATTTGCCTGATGCGGCACCAACCAAGATACATCTTCACCCTTCAGGTTGTTACGTTCCATTACTTCAGCGGAAACATCTGCCATACGAGTCACGGCAAATTTGAAAACCGAAGGGCCTTCCTGATAAATATTATGTAGTTTTTGGTCAACTGTTTCGTGAGAAGCCGGGAATTTGCTTCCGCCGCCTTTCATGATGAGGTTGTGCTCACCCGCTCCATCTGAGTGGAGTATGAAATCCATTAGACCTTCTTCTTTCTCGGTCGGTTCGAGAAGTACAGCTCCGGCTCCGTCACCGAATAAAACGCAAGTAGTTCTGTCTGTATAATCAACGATAGCTGACATCTTATCAGCACCAATTACTATTACTTTTTTGTATTTACCTGATTCGATAAACTGTGAACCGATAGATAAAGCGTACAGAAAACCAGAGCATGCGGCCAAAATATCGAAACTTCCCACGGTCGGAATCCCAACTTTAGTGCAAACTAAATTAGCGGTAGAGGGAAACATATAATCTGGCGTAACAGTAGCACAGATAACTAAATCTATATCTTTGGGGTCAGTCTTGGTTTTTTCTAATAAACCTTTTACGGCTTCTGCAGCCATGACAGAAGTACCCTGATGGTCGCCTTTCAAAACTCGGCGTTCTTTGATTCCGGTTCTGGAAGTTATCCACTCGTCGCTAGTTTCAACTAATTTCTCTAAATCGGCATTACTTAGGATATCTTCTGGGACGTACCCGTTTACTCCGGTAATTGCAGCTCTTAATTTCATAATTTAGTAGTTAGTTCTGAAAAGTCTTTTTTAGTGCTTTTCACGTAATATTAACAAGTTGTACTGTCTTATTTCATTGCTTCCGCAATCTGCGTAGCAACCTTAGATTCTACCTGCCTTTTCGCGAGTAAAATCATATTTTTTATAGCCTTGGGCGAAGATATGCCGTGAGCAACAATTACGTTTCCATTTACTCCAATAATTGGGCTACCTCCGGTAATTTCGTAGTTCATACGGTCAATCAGCGGATCTTTAATCTGCTTAGAGTGGGCGTAGTCGTAAAACGATTCTCCCATTTTAAAGATAACATTACCCGTAAAACCTTCTGTAACAATCACATCCGCTGATCCATCAAGTAAATCCCGACCTTCGACATTACCAACAAAATGTATCTTTTTATTGACTTTTAAAAGTTGAAAGGCTGCTTGTGCTACCGTAGAGCCTTTTTCTTCTTCTTCACCGATATTCAAAAGGGCTACCCTTGGTTTTTCTATTCCGAAAGAAAACTGAGCGTACAAAGAACCTAATACGGCGAATTGATTTAATACTTCTGGCTTACAATCAGCATTTGCCCCAATATCCAGCATGAGGGCATATTGCCCATTTTTAAGTGGGAAAAATCCCGCTATCGGTGGACGCTGAATATTGCCAACGGTGCCGAGCGTAAACAATGAACCCACCATCATAGCTCCGGTATTTCCAGCACCGCAAAAAGCGTCAATTTCTTTAGCCTTTAACATTCTGAATCCAACAGAAATACTTGAATTTGTCTTCTGAGCGAATGCCCGGGTAGGGTGTTCGCTCATTTCGATTACATCATCAGCATTTACCATTTCAATGGCACTTGCCTTGTAATCTCGTGAACGCAGAAGCGAAAGCATCTTTTCTTGCTTACCAATAAGTACGATTTTTATGCCTTCGGGTAATTCTTCGGCAGCTAAAATAGCTCCTTCTATGACAGAAAGCGGAGCGTGATCACCTCCCATTACATCTACGGCAATTTTCATAGAAAAGATAGCTTAGGTTTGTTTAAAACAGTAGGGTAACTAAATACCTTGATGAGCAAATATACTCGTCAATTTTTTAGTTACCCTATAAATGTGCGGTTAATCTTACTTGAAATCCTCGATGACGAGTTTTCCTTTATAGTACAAATTACCTTCGTAAAAATGAGCGTGGTGACGCACGTGAGTTTCGCCTGTTGACGAATCAACAGAAAGCTGACTTGGAGTCAATACGTCGTGAGTTCTACGCTTATCTCTTCTTGTTTTGGATATTTTTCTTTTAGGATGTGCCATTTTTGAAATTAAAATTAATAAATAGAATGTATAACTTATTTTTTTAGAGACTTTAATGCCGCCCAACGTGGGTCAACGTTCTCTTCTTTATCTTCACTTTTTTCTTCTGCCCCTTCTTCGGGTTTAGCGGTCGCTTCAGTTTTGGTAGAGTAAGCATACCCTCCTTCTTCTTCTTCCTCCTCGTCGTAACGGGGGTGAAGTTTTTTCACAGGAACGGATAACGCGACGAGATCAAAAATTAATTGAGCGATGTTTATCTCAGCAACTCCAAACGGAATTATTTCCATATCTTCGGCAACGACCTTTCTCGTATCCCCGAACTTGTAAATATAAGGTTCCTGAATAGAAATTTCCTGCGTAAACTTATCGAGACTTCGATCGCATATCAATTCCACATTGCCAGTTATATCAAAATCAAGCTGCAACATTGTAGCTGACTTATTCAATTCCAGTAATACTTTAAATTCTCCGGCATCGACCATATCCTGCTCGAAAGCCTCGAAGAACCTACCGTTCACCTCGTACTCAAACTCGTGCTCACCGTCGGCGAGCCCCTGAATCTGTATTTCGTATTTTCTTAACTCTTTTTGCACTTGTTCTCACAGAAAGGGTGCAAATTTACGGTGTTTTTCTGATATGTAAAAGTTTTGGTCTTTTTTTGCAGCGGGTTATCAATATTTATTCGTTAATTTATTGAAATAATGTGTGTTAAGACGTTTTAGATTCAAAAAAAGAAGTAAATGCTACTGGCGATTGATATTGGAAATACAGATGCTGTTTTTGGTTTTTTTGAAAACGAAGAATTATTAAGGGTTTGCCGGATAAAAGCTCCTAAAGAGGAATCAAGCTTACTGTACTATGATTCCCGTTTTCGAAATTATTTACTGGAGAATGGATTACAGTCTATAATATTTGAGCAAGTGGTAATTAGTAGCGTTGTTCCTGAGTTAACAGATTTGTTTGTCCAAATCGCTACAAACTTTAGTTTAAAACAGCCAATTGTAATAAATTCAGCTTCGTATGATAAAGTAAAGGTCTTAATTGATAACCCTCAGGAACTTGGCTCTGATTTATTTGCCAACGCTGTGGCAGCCTACGATAAATACGCTCAGAACTGCATTATTGTTGATTTCGGAACGGCTTTAACGTTTACAGTAGTATCTGATAATGCGGAAGTGCTTGGGGTTGCCATTGCTCCGGGTTTAAAAACTGCCATGAACTCATTATTTTCAAAAACTGCTCAATTACCAGAAGTCCCTTTAGAATTACCCGCAAAAGCCATCGGCACAAATTCAATTCATTCAATTCAGTCGGGAATATTATTCGGTTACGAAGGTTTGGTGAGAAATATGCTGAAACGCATCAAAGCCGAACTTGGCGGAAATTGCAAAATTATCGCAACGGGCGGATTATCCTCGATAATCAAAGCTCTCAACGATGAGTTCGATGAAGTTGACCGCAACTTGACACTAAATGGTATTCGGATTATTGGGGAGAGTTATTTGTAAAACCCTTTCCATTCAATATACTCCGCTACTTCGTCTCTTACTAAATAGTGAATTGGTTTTCCCGCCTTCAAGCACTTTCGAATGTACGTTGCCGAAATATCTAATAGGGGAGCTTCAATAAACTTCACATTTTTATGTTCATTGAAGTTATGCGGAGCTGTATTTGGGCGAGGATACACGTATAGTTTAAAGTAATCTAGTATCTTTTCGTGATTTTTCCAGTTCTCAAATTGCACAAGATTATCTTCACCCATGATGAGTACAAACTCATTGTCAGGGTGTGCTTCGGCTATTTTGGTAAGCGTATCAATGGTATAGCTCGGCTTCGGCATCCGAAACTCGATGTCGGTGGCTTTCATTTTGAAATTATCCGCAATTGCCTTTTCTACCATTGTTAAGCGATCAAATTCGTGCAAAAGACCCTTGTTCTTCTTGAACGGATTTTGGGGCGATACCACAAACCAAACCTGATCAAGGTCGGTACTTGTAGCCATGGTGTTAGCGATGATTAAATGTCCGATATGAATCGGATTAAACGAACCAAAAAAGAGACCAATTTTCATATAATAAGAAGGTTTTCAAAACTCCACGTAAGGAGCAAATTTATTAATTGCGGCTTCGTCGATGATTCGGATTTTCTTCAGATCGTCGAGGGTTTTGTACAAGCCGTGTTGTTCACGATAATTTACGAGTGCTTTTCGTTGATTGTATTTTAACACCGGATGCCGAAATTCTTTTAGTTGAATGGTATTGATATTTACTTTTTTAACGGCAGATTTCACCGAAGCGTATTTTAATAACTCGTCGGCAGTTTCTGGTGGTAAATTATAGGTGTCCCGCACTTGTTCGGCATTGTAAAAGCCACCGAGGTTATCCCTGAACTTTACTATTCGTTCGGCGGTTACTTTACCAATTCCGCGTATTTGAGTAAGTTGAGCCGTGTCGGCTTTATTTAGGTCGAAAGGTTGAATTACTTTATTTTTACGAGCTACAAAAGGCTTGGTAGGAGTGGACTCTTTCGTTTCATACTCTTCTTTGTTTTTTTCAAAACTTCCTGAATATTCAGACTGTGGCGTTTCCACGGAGAGGTTTTCTTTACTCGGTAACTGAATGGAAGCTTCGAGCCGTTCGTAGGTTTCGAGTGGGAAGCCATACATTTTTATCAAATCTTCTTTGTACTTGAATACTCCTCCTTTATTCCGGTATTTATCAATGTTATTTGCTACCCAAGAGGGTATTCCCAAACGTTTGAAATCACTTGTGGTGGTGACATTCGGATTGAAGGAAAATGTTTCTGCTTCAACGCTTGTCTTTTCTTCTGTTGAGTACGATTTGTACGAAGAACGTTTTTCGTAGTCTTTACTGTAGTAGCTCTTCTTTTCTTTATTCAGGCTATCGAGCCGTTCGGTCGTTACAATTGAAATATTGGTGGCTGTTTTGCTGAAGTATTTATCTGCGAAATATGCTGCTGCCCAAACGGTAAAAATAACTCCAAATAGTAGTAATGTTCCGATAGCTTCGCCTCGGCTGATGCTGAAGGATTGTTTCAGGTAATCTATTATTCTTTTCATGGAACGTACTACTTTATAAACTAAAGACGTGAGATTCAAAGAAAGTTACATCTTTGAACCACACGCCTTCAACGGATTTAAATATCCTAATTTATACGAAGTAAACCAAATAAAGTGTGCGGCTTATTTTCTGAATTCGATATTCGTCAAACCAAATAAAGGCTTACCAGAAGCATTTGGGTTAGTGAATACGAAATACAAATCCTCCTGTTTGTTCATTACATTTTTTAACTCTACTTTCTGCGGTGCCATATTCATTTCCGGAATAGTGGCGGTTCCGAGTAGTTTACCGTCAACGCTTCCGCTCCTCACTTCGACTTTTCCGCCCACTGTCTGAGCTGGATTTGAGAATGCTCCAATCATAATAGTTTTAATGCCCGTCAAGTCAATATCTTTAAATCCGATATTTCCGCCGTCGTTTGCTACAGTTATTTCCCCAACTCCCGGAGCGTCAAACTTCATAGCACCTTTTGCGGTATCGTAAGTAGTTGACTTCAAAACCGGACTTCTTAGAGCGAGTGTTTTCGTGCCGGTCATTGGTCCGATTACTTTGCCACCTTTGTCTGTATAGGTTGCCTGAATCAGGTAAGCACCGTCTTTTTTCTCTTTATGAAGTAATGGAGTGTAAGCTGCCATAACTGGTTCTGACTTCTTAATATCATTAAGTGATAAAATGTAGTCAGCCATATCTTTAGCATCGTTTTTCGATAAATCAGGGTGGGCAGACATGCCTTGCTCTCCCCAAACGCCACCGCCGCCTTTGATAATTTTATTCGCTAAATAGTCTATGTTTTTACTATTCTTTTTGTATTTGGTAGCCACATCTTTGTACGCTGGCCCAATGGATTTTTTCTCCATATTATGACACGCTTTACAGTCGTTCACTTCAATTAAGCGTTTTCCCGCTACAAAAGAAACGTTTGATTTGTGTCCTTGCTCTATCATTGTTTTATCATAGCCCTCTAGGTAATTGATATTTACCACCACGTCTTCGGATTTGATGCCTTTTACCAGCGATCCATCTTCTTTGTCTGCAACTTTTACTTCGTAATTAATGGGCTGTTCCTCAAAAAAGAAGGACTTGTTACCATTTACCGAAATACTGACTTCAGGAATATCATTACCAACTTTCAGTAGTGTGGTTTCGCGGTTGCTGTTTCCTTTAGAATCAGTAACCGTGAGGGCTACTTCGTAGTTTCCAGGCTTATTAAATGTTACTGTAGGATTGGCAGTTTTGAGTGGCTTTAGTTTCTTGTCAACGTTGCCAAATTCCCATAAATATGAAATCTTATCATCATCGTAGTCCATACTTCCATCTGATGAGAAACTAACTTTTAATGGTGAAGCTCCTGCATCAACACTCGACGTAACTTTCACAACGGGTGTCCGATTGCCGGGATTGAACTCGATGACCGATAGCATCGCTTCTTCATTTTGAGCAAACCAGTTCATACCGTATTCCAATAGATACAATTTTCCATCTTTGCCGAAAGTCATATCCATTGGGTGATAAAACTTTGTATTTGGCATGAATCGCTCCATTCCGGTATAATTGCCTTCTTCGTCCATGTCAACCAGAATAATCCAGTCACGCATCCACTCATAAGTAAAGAATTTACCGTCAAAATATTCGGGGAATTTTCTTTCTCCCGAGTGATCTCCTGAGTAATAAACTGGGCCTCCCATTGGATTAGCACCACCTTTTTCCAGAAGTGGGAATTTTTTAGACTCGCCGTAGCCATACCAAACCAATGGACGGTTTGTCGGAGGAAGTTCAGTCAAACCCGTGTTATTCGGTGAATTGTTAATTGGCTTGTCTGGATCGAATTTTGGACCGGAAGTCTTGGTTGCGAAATCATAAGAATTGTAAGCATCGTTATTTCCTACAAACATTGGCCAGCCGTAATTTCCAGCTTTTCGAGCCTGATTGAATTCAACTTGTCCGTCTGGTCCGCGATTAGGGTCTGCCTTTCCGGCGTCAGGACCAACGTCTCCCCAGTAAAGGTAATTCGAACGCTTATCTACCGCAATGCGATAAGGATTACGACAGCCCATTACGTAAATTTCTGGACGTGTCTTTGCTGTTCCTTCGGCGAAAAGGTTTCCTTCGGGAATGGTATAGGTTCCGTCGTTTTGCGGAGTAATGCGGAGAATTTTTCCTCGTAAATCATTGGTATTTCCAGACGAACGCAAAGCATCCCATCCGGCTCTTCCTTCCTGAAAATCAATGGGAGCGTAGCCATCCGATGCAAACGGATTCGTATCGTCTCCTGTAGAAAGGAAAAGGTTTCCGTTTCCATCCCAATCAATCGAACCACCGGTGTGGCAGCATTCAACGCGTTTCGCAGGGAAACGTAAAACTACCTTTTCGGAATCCATGACCAATTCGTTTTTGCTTTGATCGTATTTGAAACGAGACAAGAATTGATCTTTATGTTCTTCTGTTGATGGTGTATAATAAAGATATACCCAGTTATTTTCTTCAAATTTTGGATCAAGTCCAATTCCCATTAACCCGTACTCGAATTTGTCATAAACGTCAATAGTAGCGGCAATTGTTGTTTCGTTCGTTGTTGGATTCCAAACCTTCAAAGCTCCGCGTCTTTCGGTAAAAATAACTTTACCGTTGGGCATCACCGCTAATTCAGTAGGTTCAAAAAGGTTTTTTACTAAGTTTGTTTTCACAAACCGATTCTCTTCGGGTGCTCTTTTAGACGTAACATTTGCGTAATTTAACTTATCCGCCATTGCCCAGGTTAAACCGCCAATGAGGTGCTTCTGCATATCCGGCTGTGTGAATGTTTCATTAGTATGTCCGTAATTTGTGTAAAAGGCTTTTCCTCCGTCAAATTCGTGATACCAAGCCAACGGGTGAAAATCGCCCATTTTTCCTTGCTTATAACTGTCTTCGTCAACCCGAACTAAGAAATTTAGTTTATCTTTTTTCAAAGACTTAAAATCGTAGAATTCGTCCTCACGCTCGAAATTATCAGGTAAATGAGCCGTGGAAGGGTGATTCTTATCCATAACAACCATTTTTCCATTCTGAACATTACCATCAGGTGCACCGGGGTGACTGGCAAAATATCCGCCCATCAAGTCGTTGTACCACGGCCAGTCGTATTCTGTGTCAGACGCAGCGTGGATGCCCATGTAGCCGCCGCCTGCTTGAATATAACGTTCAAAGTCGGCTTGCTGCACGGGACTGAGTACATCACCGGTAGTACTTAAAAATACTACTACATTGTACTTTTTTAGATTTTCTTCGTTGAAATCGTCCGCGTTTTCGGTTAGGTCAACGCCAACTCCGGCTTGTTTTCCCCACCCTTGGAAGAAAGGCTTTCCGGCTTCAATAGATGAATGACGGAAGCCCATTGTCTTTGAAAAAATCAGGACTCTTTTTTGTTGGGCAAAACTGCTCATTGTGGCCACCAGAGTCACTATTGTAACGACGGAAGCTATTTTAAAAAATTTCATAGTTAGGTTGTCTTCGATTTAGAATTGTATGATTTAAATAATAGGTTAAACTTAAAGGTTTAAAATTAAGGATAAATGCACTAATTTAAACGAAAAAAGACCGACAAAATGCCGGTCTCTCACTATTCTTTCAAGAAAATGCCTGTAACTTATTCTGTTTCACGCTCACGGTATGCTACGCCACCGTCTAAAAATTCTTCAATTGAAACGCTCGTTGGTTTCGGCTGACGCTCGTAGAACTTTGAAATCTCTATTTGCTCACGGTTCTCAAATACTTCTTCAAGGTTGTCAACGTTAGATGCAAAATCAGCCAATTTTTGAGTAAGCTCTTCTTTTGTATCCTGAGCAATTTGCTTGGCACGCTGAGAAGCGATAAATACTGACTTGTAAATATTACCAGTTGCTGCTGACATCCTGTCAGTATCGCGGGTTATGATTGATGCGTTGATTGCCATATGCTATTGTTGTTGTTTTAAAATTATGACGATAATCCGGTAGGGATTCCATTCAGAATACAAATATACGGTTTTTTATTTTGAATTGATAAATTTGTTTATCTGTACGTTCCAAACTTAATTTGTCGGTGCTACTTCTTTTGCTTTAGCGGTCTTTTCTTTAATTTCTAACTTCTGAGTATCTATCTTTTCTTGAAGTTCGTTCACTTCCTCCAAGCCTTCCTGAGCTGCTTCGTAAGCCTTAATAGCATCTTTCATGTATTTACTGTTAGGAAACGCATCCACGAAGTCTTCATAAAACCTGAGTGCTTTTGTGAAACGCTCATTCTGGAGTTTGAAAATAGTGCTTTCTGCTAATTCTTGTTCCGAAACCAGCTGAATGAACATCAGTTCTTCCTTATAAGGAGAGTCAGGGAAGTCTTTCATGAAATTATCAATCGCAATAACCGCCGCTTTGTAATTGGCAATCGTAACGCCACTTGTTTCGTAATACTGTTTAGCTCGCTGATAATCTTTTCGTTCTAACCTGTTACGAAGGTCAATCAAATTCTGAGTACTTTTTGGTGCATATTCACTGTACGGAAACGTATTGATGAAAGTCTGCAAGGCATCAATCGCCGCTAAGGTACTCGTTTGATCTAAATCGTATTTTGGAGAATCCCGGAACATAGAATAGGCGTGCATATAGTAGGCTTCTTCCGCAAAAGGGCTGTTGGCGTACGTAGCGTAAAAATTCTTAAATAAGTAAGAACTCATTTGATAAAGACCCTGATAATAATTACAATATGCGTTGTAAAACTGAGTCTTCTCTGCGGTAGAATCACCTCTTAATAAAGGCGTGATTTCTTCAAATAATACACCTGCTCGGTAATAATCTTTAGATTCGTAGTAGTTAATAGCCGCTGCGTATTTCTCCTGCACGGTTCCGTTTTTTTGTAGCTTTGCTAACTTGCCAGAACATCCCGCAATCATTAAAATACCCGCTATAAAGACAGATAATCTTTTTATTTTATCATTCATAAGGCAAAATTACTAAATGGTTACCGCATTCCGAACGTAAGGCAGCGGATAATATTTTTGTATTAACTTAATTTAAAGACCTTTGTGGTCATAAACACACTGGAAATGCATAATTTTTATCCTGGTCCCTCAAAACTTTACCCGTATGTAAAGCATTGGCTATCCGAAATTTACGATTCGGGAATATTGTCAAAAAACCATCGAAGTGACGCTTTTATGCAACTTTGGGCAGATACAGACAGTAAATTACGAGATTCTTTAAGTATCCCCGATGGTTACGAAATATACGTAACTTCTTCTGCTACCGAATGCTGGAAAATCGTGAACCAGTCCCTTGTTTATGGGAATACCACGTTTGTTTCCAATGGTGCTTTTGGAAAAAAGTGGGCGAATTATGCGATTAAAAATAACTCATTATCAAACCGAAAAGGCGTAAAAATTACCGAGTCGGAGTTTGATGTGAACGCAGAACCACCGACCGAATTCCAGACCGAGCCGGATACGATTTGTCTCACACATAACGAAACTTCAAACGGGACTTATTTGCCTGATGAATATTTAATTAAGATTAGAAAACAATACCCGAAAACCTTCATTGCTCTTGATGCTACTTCTTCAATGGCGGGAGTTTCACTCCCTTGGCAAACCGGCGACGTTTGGTTTGCCTCCGTGCAGAAATGCTTCGGTTTACCTTCTGGTTTGGCTATTTTGGTCGTTTCGCCAAAAGCCGTTGAACGAGCGGAAACCGTGAATGACGGAGTTTTTTACAACAGTTTTCTGAATATCCGGGCGAATTTCCTGAAAAACCAAACGCCTTATACACCCAATATTTTAGGAATTGCGTTGCTTAATAAGCAAGCAGGTTTCGTAGGAAATAATGAAATTATCGACGAAAAAATAAAAAGTCGAGCGGCTAATTTCTATCAATTCATTAAAACCCAAACAGCCTTTGATCCATTAATTGAAACGGAGAAAGTGCAATCCCCGACTGTAATCACAATTCGAAGTAAAGAAACCGATGTCTTGAACGTGATTGAAGAAATGAAAGCGAAAGGAATTACGCTCGGGAAAGGTTACGGTGAGTGGAAAAATGATACGTTTCGAGTCGCGAACTTTCCGGCAATTACTGATTCGGAGTTTGAATACCTGATGAAAGCGTTGAATTAGAGTTACTTTTTTAGCAATCCGGCAAGTGTTAGTGATAAGTCGAGGAAGATGATTTTTGCCCGTCCGTTTCGGGCGATGTGATAACTCGCTTCGCCAAAAAGGGTTGTTATCTTTTCAAAATTTCTGAAGTTCAATGCCCGGCTAAATCGTTGGACAAATACGAGTTCATCGCCCACCAATCGTACTAAGCCTTCACTTCCCTGTGCGTACAAAAACAATTCCCGAAAAATGGTTAGTCCGTACTCGAAATAGTTCTTCTGTTGTTCCTTAGTTCTTTTATCGAAATCGTTTGCCATCAAAACCAATTCGTCCAACTTTGCGGCGTAGCACCTACGCATCCATTCTGCAAATAGTTCGTGATTTTCGGGCGTGTCGCTTTCGAGAATGCTAAGTGCACTTCGTAAGTTATTTTGAGCTAAAAATGATGCTTGCTTTGCTTGCTCGGCGGTAATTGTGAGATTCCTTAGTAAGTGAGATTCGATGTCTTCGTCCGTAAAATCTGGCACCCAAACTCGCTGCGTACGAGATATGATAGTGGTGAGTAATTGTTCGGTAGAATTAGTGACGAGCAGAAAAATGGTTTGCTCCGGCGGCTCTTCGAGTACTTTTAACAGAGCGTTTGCAGTGGCGGTATGTAAAGATTCTGCTTGCCAAATCAGCACAATTTTATAGCCACCTTCGTAAGATTTCATGGATAAATCCTGAATCAATAACCGGGCTTCTTCCACCGGAATATTACCTTGTTTTACGTCAATGGCTTCCAGCCAATCCGATAAATTTCCGAAAGGGTTTGACTGAACAAAGCTACGCCATTGCTCAATAAAATTAGTGGATAAAACTTTTTTTCCTCCGGCGGTCGGGTAGATATACTTTACGTCTGGATGAGCAACTTTGCTCATTTTTACGCAGGAAGAGCACGCTCCGCAAGAATCCGTCGGTTGCCGGTTTTGGCAGTTTAAATAAGTGGCTAACGCTAACGCAATCGCCAAGTTACCGTTCCCTTCATGCCCGTGAATTAACTGAGCGTGGGCAAAGTGGTTGCTCTCTACCGCTTTTATAAGCGAAGATTTGAGGGGTTGAAGTCCGGGTATTTCAGAAAACTGCATGTTTTTCTTTTTTCTGTGTTTCTATCCACCTCAAAATCTCAAGCTCGTCTTCCGAAAGAGACAAGTTACGCCGCCCCATAGTAGTGTTTATTACGTCAATGGCTTTATCGAAGCGGTAATCCTGATAACCTTCGGCTTTGCCACCCCACGAAAAAGAAGGGATGAATTTTTCTTGAAATCCGCTTCCAAAAACATTACTGCAAAGTCCGACTACCGTGCCGGTATTAAACATCGTGCTGATACCCGCTTTGGTGTAATCCCCCATGAACGTTCCGCAAAAAAGCTCGCCAGTTGAAGTTATTTC
Organism: Spirosomataceae bacterium; assembly: GCA_047630355.1. Taxonomy (GTDB): domain Bacteria; phylum Bacteroidota; class Bacteroidia; order Cytophagales; family Spirosomataceae; genus JANQUM01. Next base: position 20,336 of record JBLHXN010000056.1, read on the forward strand.
CCCCAGATTATAATCGTAGAGTTTTACTTCCTTGTAGTCGTTTTTAAGGTTAGAATTGTTAGTGTTAGCTCCCAAATTGCACCATTCACCAATTACGGAATTTCCCAGAAAACCGTCGTGAGCTTTGTTGGAATAACCCATAAAGATAGAATTGCCAACTTCACCACCGACCCGACTCACGGGACCAAGCGTAACGTTCGGGCGTATTTTTGCTCCAAAAGCTACTATGCTATTTTCGCCAATTGCTGCTGGGCCAATTATTAAACATCCTTCTTGTAAAACGGCGTTTTTGCCGATATAAACCGAGCCATTTTCGGCGTTAATGATGGCAGCTTTAATATCAGCACCTTGTTCCACAAATACGTTTCCGGGATTATAAATACGGGTAAAAGGGTCGCTGATTTTTTGACTTTCACGCCCTGCGGTCAAACGCTTGAAGTCAACCTCGATTTGAGCGGCGTTCAGTAGAAACAAGTCGGGTAATCTACGAATAATCGAAACTTCGCCTTTAAAATGCTTTTTCTTGAATTGCTGATAGTCGAAGTTAAAGCTCAGTTTTTGTGCCGTTTTTACGGCAATATACTCGTCTTCTTGCGTTAATACCTCGCCCTCACGTAGTTCGTTAACCGCTTGCCAGATACTTTCGTCGGGAAGTACAGACGCATTTATGTAAAGTGAAGAGTTCTCAACTACTTTGAATTTTTTCTGTAAGTATTGTTCGGTAAGAAAGCCAATTTTGTTTTTTGTAAAACGTTGCCACTTCTCAATAATCGTTTCGATGCCAATGCGTAATTCTCCAACCGAGCGGTTGAGCGTCAACGGCTTCAATTGATTTCGGTAAACCGAATCATCAAATAATATCATAGAGTTATTTTTTGAGCCCTAATTCACGAAGTCGTTCGTCCAGAAATTCTCCGGCGGTCATGTCAACGTAGACCTTTGGGTTGTCAGCACTGACGCAAGAGTCCAGACACGTTAAGTCCATTTCGGGACGTGGGTGCATGAAAAAAGGAATGGAGAATCGCGAAAATTTCATCTTTTCACGGGATGGATTTACCACTCGATGAATCGTAGATCTTAAATGATGGTTTGTCAACCTGTCGAGCATATCGCCCACGTTGATGATAATCTGATCTGGTAGAGCAGTTACTGCAATCCATTTTCCGTCCATTCGGAGTACTTCCAAACCTTCGGCGGATGCTCCCATTAATAAGGTAATGAGGTTAATATCTCCGTGAGCAGCGGCTCGAACGGCGTCTGACGGAAGAGAATCAGGGTTTTCAATCGGGAAATAGTGCAACGCCCGTAAAATGCTGTCTCCTTTGTAAACTTTTTCTTCAAAATAGCCTTCGGGGAGGTTCAAGAATAAAGCAATTGCCCGAAGTAAGATTTTGCCCGTTTCTTCAAAAGTGCGATAAGTTTCCACCGTGAATTTTTCAAAATCAGGTAATTCGTCTGGAAAGATATTTGAGAACATATCTTCACGAGGTTCTGGCTGACCAACGTGATAAAATTCCTTTAAATCAGGTCTTGAATGACCTTTTGCGGTTTCTTTTCCTTTTCCAATGTAACCTCGCTGTCCGGATACATCTTCAAGTTCATACTTTTTCTTTAGCTCATCGTCCTGATAAAAGAACTGCTTGGCAACTTCGTACAAGTTGGCTCGAAGTTCTTCCGTGAGGCCGTGGTTTTTAATTGCCACAAAGCCGATATTAGTAAACGCCGTACCAAGATCCTGCACAAACTTACCTTTCAATTCAGGGTTCTCTGATTTGAAATCTGCTAAGTCTAACGATGGGATTTTATCTAATAAAGCACTCATGTGTTACAGTTTTGAATGTTTAGTTATTAGCTTCTAAAACGAATATAATTAGTACGTTAGTGCAATATGTAAAGTTTTGAACGCTTAATTCTATTTCTAAAACCAAGCATTCAAAACTCTAAAAACCTAAACGCCTGGCGTTACTTCGGTAAAGTCTACTACGTCTCCGCCTGTTGCTTCGGGCTCAACACTTACAAGCGATATTTCAAAAGTAAGGTCGTGTCCGGCAAGTGTATGGTTAGCATCTACGGTAACTTCCGATTCGGTAACTTCTCTAATTATTACCGGAATTTCTTGCTGACCGTTGTGCATAGTTAACATTCCGTCAACTTGTAATGGAATATTTTCCGGGATTTCTTTCCGGGGCACTTTTACAATCATTTCTT
>JBLHXN010000057.1:0-22455 GCA_047630355.1 Spirosomataceae bacterium
AGCCCCCACCTACGTTTTAATTGACCCGAAAGGTGAATTAGTCGGTGAGATAAACCACCCGAAAAAAAGTGAAATGTTAATTAGTCAGTATCGAAATTGTCCCACGGTTAGTGGGCGTTTTAAGGCACTTCAGTTGTTGACTTACGCACCCGAAACCGACGAACTTTACGTCAAAGAACTACTCAGCGATTCCGCCGTGCGAAAGTTAGTTTTGGAAGCGACAAAAGATAGTTTTTGGGGACTACGCGACATGGCAGTACAACGACTTTTTGACTACGACGGCGAAGGTTTTCTGGAAGTTGAAAAAGAACTCCAACTCGTGATAAAAGCTGATAAAAATGCCAACGTACGAGCCGACGCTATTTTAGCGATGAAAAACTTCCTGAACCCGCAAAATGATATTCTCTTCCGAGCCGCTCTTCGTGATACATCGTATGCCGTTCGGGGGGCTGCTTTAGAAGCTTTACTGGTAAATAATCCGCCTGATGCCGCCGAACTGGTCAAAGTATTTGAGGATGTCAGAGACGTAAATATTTTTGCATCTGTGGCGAATTATTACGCCGAGGAAGCCAAACCGGAGCGTTTATCGTGGTTTACAGGAAGGTTAAAAGAATTAGGAAATACGGAGCTGTACCAAGTAATGGGCATTTTTGGAACGTACCTGATTCAATCAGATGCAGAGATTCAACTTGGTGCTTTGCCTTTTCTTAACGATATGGCAATCAATAAACCGCAATGGTTTTTACGTTACGCCGCTGTACAAGCCATGCTTTTAATTGGTGATTTACCAGAAACGAAAGCGGCATTAAAATCTGTATTTGAAGCAGAAACGGATCAACGCCTTAAAGACGTTTATTTAAACTATCAGCTCGACTGATTTAAAGGCTATTTTCTCAAATATATTCCTTCAATTTTGCTTGATTTATAGTCCTTAGCTAGTTCCGGAATTCGTTTGAAAATGGTTGGTATAACGCCTTTTTTATCAATGATAACTTCGGGTGGTTCTTTTCTGAAATTATCGAAGATATTGACCACGCTTTCGTAATCATTCGGTTCGGCGAGATCACGTTTTGAAAGATTCCAGTTTAGGTAGGCAGTTACCTGTTTTCCGTACTTGTACTCGTCTATACGTTCCCCAATAATCAGCATTTTCTTTCCTTTTATAATATCAGGTGGAATCTGCTTGCTTAGTCGGACTTCCTCCAAATGATTGAATCCCTTTCCGATCAGCGGTTTAACGCCTTGGTATTGGACAAACAAAGTGATAAGCAATAGCATAATAAATGCTACTTCTGGAAGATAGGTGCCTTTCATGTGTAGGAAAAATCCGGCAATAAAAATGGCCATAAAAGGCAACGTGCCGTAGAGTTGCATCGGAATTTTGTAGGGAGATAAAAAGTAAGCCACAACGCCAAAAAGTACGCCTAATAACGCAATTTGGTGCATCCGGCTTTGTCCGCCATTATAACGGCTGTTTGTAATCAGGAAAAAATACCCGACTAAACTCACTAATAACGGAATTGTGAATGTGTAAAAAACTTCTATTAATTTTCCAAAACTCAGTTGAGTAAACCGAATGCTACTTTCCAGCACGCTGTACTTAAAAGCTTCAAAATCGCTTACGAAATAGAAGTAGATCCCCATGACAAAAATGGGAAGTACAAAACCCAAAACGATTAGTAGAATTTGTCGGAAACTCGCACCCGTAAATAACAGCATCGCGAGGGTAATCCAGGGTAGAAAAGCCATAAATGGCAAGTGGAATAACGTGGCCACTCCTACAAATAGTCCCACTTCAAATACGTCATCTCTGACACCGTCGCGGTTTCCAATTTGTTTTGCAAAACTGTTGTAAGCAATTATCAGGAAGGTGGTTCCCATAAGTGCGGGGGATAGCTTTCCTAAGTCGAACGACAGGTTAGCCAAAAGCACGTAAACTGCTCCAACCACGTAGTTGCGTTCGAGAAAAAACTCTCGGCGGTTGGTAATTATTGATAAGTAAACTGCCTGAAAAATTATGAACAAGTAGGCTGTCAATTCATAAGCGAATTGCTCTTGCCCCATAAATAAGTTTACGAGCCAATATACAAATGCAGAAAGTGGAGCCACGCTTGTCCAGATTTCGGTGTATAAAGTATTGCCTTCGCTCATCTTTTGCCCCAGTACCATCCATTCCATTTCGGGTAGGAGCGTAGGAAGTTCGCTCGAAATAAACGGTAATTTTAGCAATAGTAGTAACAGTACAATGGCGAAAACCAGAAACGGTGAGTTAATGCGTAGGAAGGTTATCAACGGAACGAAAGTTTACGTGGTGAACGACTAACCAGCAAAATTACGGTTATCCAAAAGGTTAAACCAAAATAAGTGCGGATATTTGTTTAAATACAAAAATGATAAGTGAGTAATGTCAGTTAGTGGGAGTAGGTCTGATGCACATTATCTAATTTAAATGAACAAGGGATAACGCCTTAGGGTTGAGAAAACGCAACTCACTCATTCAGCAATGTTCCCGATTGTATTACCGTCGGGACTCAAAACAAGAAAAGATGGAAACGAAAAGACAGAAACAATATAGTAAGCAGATTCAGAAAGACCTCGGAGAATTATTCCAGCGGGACTTTCGTAAACTCTTTGACGGAGCCTTTGTAACAATCACGGATGTCAAAGTAACGCCGGATTTAGGCATTTCACGGGTTTACCTCAGTTTTATGCTCGTTAAAGATCAGGAAGCATTGATTGAGAAAATTAGAGAAAATTCGAGTTTAATACGGGGTAAATTTGGAAACAGAGTGCGACACCAGTTTCGGGTAATTCCGGAGTTTCAATTCTACATCGACGATACCGCCGAAGTAGCTCAAAAAATGCATAACTTACTGGATAGCCTCGATATCCCAGAAGATGATTCTGAGCCTGAGGAAGAAGAAAACTAATCTAAAATATCCCGTCGGTGGTTAATATTCGCCGACGGGGTATAAACAATATGCCGTTATGACGTCACCTAATTGGCTTCGCCATTGAGTGAATTACGTGTACTACCTTGTCTTTTGCCATACGGTAGAGCGTGGGGTACTTCATTTCCTGCACTTCTGCTTCCAACGCATAAATTAGCCGATACAAAGCTTCGCGGTTGCTTTTATAATCAGGAACTGTAAACTGATGAAAACGGGCTTCCTCAAATTCATTGTGGATATATACCACTAAGTAAAAGTTTCCTTTTACGTAAAAACCCGCTACCTGATGCCGAATATAGGTTCGGAATGACTGACTTTCGTCAGCCATAAAATCAAGGATCTGCATTTCCTCGTTGGAGTAATCAACCCCTTTAATATTTATAAAGTGCTGTGACATTTTCTTTCGTTATTAGCTATTTCTAAAAAGCTATATCTGCTCATTTAGTTCATAAATATTTCTCAAGAGTTCATCATTAAAAAAATCCGCTCATGTACTTTGTATTGCATAGTACTGTATGTTTTACTATATTTGAATTATCAAACAAGGCGAAAGAGCAGTTCTTTCGGACGACTGTTGAATAAAGTGTTAACAATATATAAAATGAAAAAGCTAAGAAGAATTAAATCAGAATCTATGTTGGGTGGAGTAGCCGCCGGATTAGCTGAGTATCTTGATATTGACGCAACCATCATTCGGGTCATCCTCGCCATTGGGATTGTAGCTCCGTTTCCGGTAGTTATTCCTTACGTAATTATGTGGATTGTAATGCCCGCTGTAGAACCCGCATTGCCGGGTAGAGCCGAACCCAATGACCTGATGATTGTAAGTTCGTAGGAAATATAATTCTCAGGAGAATCCAAACTTCCACAATAGAATTGCGTAGCGGCAATTCCATTATGGAAGTTTTTGCTTCAATCCTGTAAGGTTTTCAAAACCTTGCAGGATTTTCTGTCCGTTGCTTTGCGTAGTTTTTGTACCGCTCCGGCCTTTAGACTTGTATGTTATAAATATTTCAAGATATTCTTAACTTGGTATACTCTTAAGGTAAGAGTATAGGTACCAACGGGGATGCTTCATCGTGTTCGGCTGGGTAAGACTAATGGGTTGGTTCAAGCTCCTATTGGTTTACTGTGACACAGTACTCAAATAGAAATTCGGGTTTGAGGTCCATTAGTAAGGTATTGAGTGTGGGACAGCCAACTGGCCCAATCAGGAACATAACCTGTTTCAAAACCATGGAAGATTTTTCATTTTTCATCGGGATCGATATCTCAAAAGCTACGCTCTATTTTGCAGTCGTGGCATCGAACAAGTTGCTGTTCTACTCCCAATCGACCAACGGCAAGGCGGGCATTGGGATGTTTATCAAACAACTGAAAACCCGCTGCCCCGACGCTGACCTCAACAACAGCCTGCACTGCATGGAACACACGGGCATCTGTTGAACTTCCTGCATTTAAGACAGGCAAAAGACCTGGCTCGATCCCGTCCATATCAAGGACAGACTGGGCACGATCCGGGGCAAGGCGAAGACAAGCAATAAGGCCAACAAAAAATTAAAGTCACTGCTGTACAACGGGGCCATGTCAGCTACCCAGCATTCACCGGAAATACGGCAATACTACCTCAGGAAAACCGCAGAGGGCAGAAAGCAAATGCTCGTCGTCAACAACGTCTGCAACAAACTTATCCATCGGGCCTTTTCCTGTGTCAGGCGAAAAGAAAAATATAAAGATTTTTATGCCCATTCAGTTGCATAAACCGTAGAAATCGGCCCGGTTCGTACGTGGATCCTGCGGCCTCCCGACCGCCGTTTTGTATTTTTCTACTGCGGTCAGGAGACTGCTTGTCACGATTCCTCAGTCAAGAGACGTAAGAAGAGCGAGATTTCCATATTTTAAAAACAGAATTCTCTACCTTTACTCTACAACATATTCAACCTTATACAATGAAAAAACTCCCGCTATTCTTTATCGCAACGTGTTTTCTAACAATTAGTTGCACAGAAAAAACTACTCATAAACAACCCAATGTAATCTATATTCTCGCCGATGATTTAGGTTACGGCGATGTATCTGCGAATAATCCCGAAGGGAAAATAATCACACCAAATATCGATGCACTTGCTGACGAGGGAATACGATTTACAGATGCCCATTCTGGTTCGGCGGTGTGTACGCCCACCCGCTACGGGATTATGACGGGAAGGTACTCGTGGCGGGGAGTTTTAAAAAAGGGCGTAACGTGGAGTTATGATTCGAGCATTGTGGAAACCGACCGTCTGACGGTGGCAGATTTATTTCAACAGAACGGCTATAAAACGGCGTGTATTGGTAAGTGGCACCTGGGTTTAAACTGGTCAAAAGAAGATACCTTAGATTACCCCGTAGATTTTAGGAAAGCCGTCGGGAAATCGCCGAATACTAACGGGTTTGATTATTCGTATATCATTCCTGCATCATTGGATATTCCGCCGTACGTTTACGTAGAAAACGGTTCGGTTACAGAACATCCCAATCGCCAAACAATAGACGAATCGAAATTTGGTTGGTGGCGACTCGGTCCAACGGGTAGTGATTTTGTTCACGAAAATGTGTTGCAACGTTTCGCCGATAAAACGGTTGAATTCATCAATCAACAAACGGACGAGCCGTTCTTTGTATATATGCCATTAGCTGCTCCGCATACGCCCATTTTACCGTCAGAGAAGTTTCGGGGGAAGTCGGGATTGAATGAATACGGCGATTTTGTTTTGATGGTGGACGATGTGGTAGGACAAGTCCGAGACGCGTTGAAAGCGAAAGGTTTGGATGAAAATACATTGATTATTTTCACTTCTGACAATGGTTGTGCACCGTACGCTGATGTAACAAATTTAGAAGCAAAAGGACATTTCGCAAGTGGGCCGTTCCGGGGTTACAAAGCCGATATTTTCGAAGGTGGTCACCGAGTGCCTTTTATCGTAAAATGGGCAAACGAAATCTCGGCGGGCTCAGTTTCGGACGAAACCATCTGTTTAACCGATTTCATGCATACCGCCGCTTCGGTTCTTGGCGTTGATTTACCCGAAACCGTTGCTGAGGATAGTTATGATTTGTCAAAAATTTGGAACGGAGAATTACCGGAAGGTACATCGCTTCGGGAAGTTACCATTCATCACTCTGTAAACGGAACATTCGCCATCCGGCGGGGAGATTGGAAGCTAATTCTGTCACCCGATTCAGGTGGGTGGAGTGAACCAAGACCCGAGAGGATGAAAGGGAAGACGGGCGTTCAGCTTTATAATTTAGCAACTGATATTGGCGAAAAAACTAACGTTGCGGAGCAAAATCCTGAAATAGTAAGCCAATTAAAAGCCGCGTTGAAAAGTAATATTGAAGCGGGTAGGAGTACTGCGGGAGCAAAGCAAGCGTACGTAAATCCAACGGATTGGAATATTCTGAGTAGACTGTAAACAAGCTAAGGCATAATTTTTTAACGAAGTAAGTAAAATATTTACAAATTAATTTATGCAAAAAGCACTCTTATTTCTCTCAGCCAGTTGTACGAGCTACATTTCAAATAGATGTAGTGAACAACCGCGTTTACGGAAACGGTTCGTGTAATAATTTCAACGGCTCATTAATGAACCTAACGAGCAACGAAATCAAAATCAGCCGGCTTGCCAGCACCCGCATGTTTTGCAGAAATAACACGATTGAGAACCGCTATTTAAAACTTCTCGAAGCTGCTAAAATCTACGAAATTGGTTTAAACCAGCTCCGAATGTTTGACGGTGACAAGAAGAATATCCTGACTTTTAAGAAGGTGGATTGACGTATTAACTGATAATTTTAGTTCCCGACTTACCCTTTTCAACGGCGTTTAACAATTCTTCTGCATGGCAGATAGTAACTTGTTTTACGCCGTTTTTTATGGCGGCAAAAGCGTTATCCAGTTTTGGAATCATGCCTTCGTAAATTACACCTTTGGCTTTGTAGGTTGCGTAGCTTTCTGCTGTAAGTTCGGCAATGACAGAATCGTCATTTTCTGCGTCCGACAAAACGCCTTTTTTCTCGAAACAATAAATGAGGTTTACTTCGTAATCGCCGCTCATTGCTACGCCAATTGCCGAGGCTTGCGTGTCGGCGTTAGTGTTCAGCATTATTCCGGTTTTATCAAAAGTCAATGGAGCAAAAATGGGCGTTTTGTTTTGTTGTAAAAGATTGCTGATAAATTGATTGTCCACTTTTTTGATGTCACCCACAAATCCGTAGTCAATCGTCTCGACAGGACGTTTCTTCGCAAGGATTACGCCGCCATCTGCTCCGGTAAGACCGATAGCGTCGCAATTATTGGCTTGTAGTTGAGCCACGATTTGCTTGTTGATTAATCCGCCATATACCATTGTTACCACATCCCGCATCGGTTCATCCGTAATGCGGCGACCTTCCACCATTTTGGTTTCAACGCCTAATTTTTTTGCAATTTCGGTGGCTACTTTTCCACCGCCGTGCACGAGGATATTATTTCCTTTTAGTGCGGAGAAAGCGGTGAGGAATTCAGTTAATTTTTCGGGATTGTTAATTACATTCCCTCCGATTTTGATGACGTTGAGTTTCAAAATATAATCTGTTTATTCAAAATGTTGCGTACCTACGTCACGCTGAGAAATTTGTATTGAATTATTTTCTACAAAGGTTAAGCTCCGATGAAGCTAACGAACGGACTAAGTCAGTTTTCGTTAATAATTCAACGTGATTGTCCGTGTCCTCACGGATGACTTTTCAATTCTCCCGAAATCCATCCGTTATCGCTTTACGAAGAGCCTGATGAGGACGGAGTCCGTTTTGACGGTAAACCTTCGGCGACTTGTCTGGAGCGTCGTCTTTGGCTTCTTCGATGGTTCGTAGCTGACTTTGTCGATAAGCCGCAAACTCATCGTCGGTCATTCCTTGTCGGCTGGTTTTACCCATATCGTAACCGTCGGAGTAAGTATAAATCCGGCGGTCAATATCGTATTTCTTGTTCTTGTTTAGTAAGTCTTCGATAGCGGTTCTCAACTCACTTATTCTGGACTTGAGTTCTGCTAAATCAGGAAGTAATTCTATGGCGTTTTGGGCTACTATCTGTTGTTTTTGAGCTTCAATCAATTCTCCCTCTATTTCAGCTTCATTTTTATTCAATTTGTTTTGCTGATTCTTTAGCCGTCTGATAGCGGGGCCGGCCTGTAGCCAACGGTACCAAAACGTGTGCAAAATAGGGAACGCAATGCCCAAACAAATGGCTCCGGCAACGGCAAAAAGCACGCCACTCAATACAAACGACAGCAACGCCCATGTACTATTAACCAACGTCATGTTCAGGTTGTCAAACGCTTGCAGCTTTTCATCCATTTTAAGAATTAAAGCCCGATTGTCAACGGGTTGGCTTGGGTCGATTGGCTGAGATTCTAACTGTAATGCCTGAATCTGCTTATTGATTCCATCTTTTAGTTTGTCGGCTTTGTACGCTTCGTACCGAAACCAGCCGAGTACAACCATTGTACCCATGGCGAAGACCACTAAAAACGTTTGAAAATAGCCGTAAATTCGTTTCGTTTTTTCGTTGTAATCATTCAAATACGGTTGCTCCACGAGCCGCTCGTAGGCGGGTTTTAGCAATATTGACAAACTCGCTAAACCAATGGCAAATAACCAGGCTTCCACATTATTTCGAATGTTTAAAGCGTACGCCACAATTTCGTGCGAAATAATCAAATCGCCCGCTACAAACGCAATACCTGCTAACAGATACAGAATTCCGGCAAGTAACGCGTAAGGCGTTTTGTGAGCGGCTTTCTTGGTTTCAACAACTTCAAGTCTTTCGCCAACTACCTGACGCTCTTTCATCACGTGACCTTTTTTACCTTGCAGTAAATTCACCTGAGCGGTGTGTTCCTGAAGTTCTCCGAATAGCTCTTTTCTGTCTTCCGTGACGGATGTAACTCGCCCGTTAATTTCCAGAATCTCCTGCTTTTTGTCGGCAATGCGTTCCTGAAAATACTCGTAGTTCACTTGACTGTCCAAAAAACCTTCGTAGGTTTCTTTATCTATATTCTCCGAACCTGACCTAAAGCCGTGTTGAAAATCTTCGTTTTGATATTCTTCGTTCATTCTAAGATTCTTTTGAGTTGATTACCCGATAATTTACCGCGGTAGCTTCTTGCCAGGCGAAATTCGCTTTCAAAAAGTTTAATCAGCGAATCGCGTTTGCTTTGATAACGTTCAAGCGATGCTTCGGCTTGATTGAGACTGGGTAATATTTTCCACTTTTCGATGCGTAATTCGTCAACATCTTGTTCAAAATTCATTATCTCGCTTTCCCACTGTTCCTTTTTCTGAACTTGGTCTTTTTGTAACTGAATATTTTTTGTCCACGCTAAACTATCGGATTTGATAACGCTGAGATTACTCAGAACTAATTTTCCCGAAAACATAAAGAGAGAGAAAACGAACAGAAAAAGTGCGATTGATTGCCAAACGGATTGGTTGCCGATGCTTTGGGTAAACACGAAGAATGCCGCCGCAAATGGTAGGCTGACTTCTTCAAGTAATTGCCGCCACGAAACAGATGAGTTTTTTTCGTGAAAAAACGAAAAGCGACCAAACAAATTGAACATTCCCGCCAATAGTACACCAATCGCAATGAACTTGTGATTTTCGGTGAAATTTGGTGCAAGTGAATGGTCAATCAGAAAAAAGTTGCCCACGCACATTCCGATGGCAAGTAATAACCCGACACTTGTACGAAGTAAGTTATGATCTTTCGGCGATTCGTTTTCGAGCGTCTCAATTTTGCTATTCAACGCCTCAATACGACTTCCTTTTTGTTCGATAAATAAATTCAACTCTCCGATTTTCTCAGACAAGCGTTCGACTTCCTTTTCAATATCGGCAGTTTGATGTTTGAAAAACGAACGGATAACCGTTGTCTTTTCTTCGGCTTCGGCATTCGAAAGTCCGAAAATGACACCTTCGTCACGCAGAGCATCTTCACTTGAAAGCCAGTGCGGGAGCGGCTCGTCTCGGGCTTCGGCAAGTACGTTTACTGTTTCAATCGCTTCCGTGATAACTTCATTACTCGGTACGTCAGCTGCGGCTGTTTCCACGGTTTCACTTACGGGAATTTCGGGAGGAGGTTCTTTTTTAAAGAAAGATTTTATGCGTTGTAGCGGGTTCATGATTTATAGCTTTTTCAAATAACTTCAAAAAGAATGAATTATTACCGAAATTTCAAAAGAAATGTGATGAATGGAGAATAGTATAAAGCGTAAAAATCAATTATTCTTGTAAACACGAATTGATTAAAGAAAAGACATGACTTTATCGCACAGAAATATTTTTCTTATTGACGGGCTCGGAGCCATCTTATCGGCGTTCATGCTGAGTGTTGTACTGACTTATTTCGAAAGTCTGTTTGGTATGCCGCACGAAGTGTTAAAACCACTTGCGGTGGTAGCGTGTATTTCTTCTATGTATTCGCTGACCTGTCATTTTAACGCATTTTCTAATTGGCGACCTTTTTTAAAACTCATCGCTATTTCAAACTCGATTTATTGTCTAATTTCTATTGGCTTCGTTGTCTATTATTTTGAAAAACTTACTTCTATTGGCATTTGCTATTTTGTATTGGAAATTATAGTTGTGGGAATGCTTGTGTCTACAGAATGTCGGATTGCTTTACAGGGGAAGAGTGGAGGTGCGTAAATTTTTAATTTTATGAAAAAAGATTAATATTTATTGTTTATCAATGAATATTTGCCGTTGTTTGTGATGTCAAACAAATGTAAACCTTAATAAAAATGAAAACAGAAACATTATTGGGTATTATGAAAGTGTTATCTTGGATCGTATTTATCGGTCTTTGCATCAATGCCGGTACGCCGCTTATTACTTATGGCATAAGCCAATTTGTAAACCCTGAAGCCGCCCGAAATTTATTCAACGGCTTGGACTTGTTCGCCATTTCGCAATCACATCGGTATTGGTATGCGTTGTTAGTTTTGAATTTTTCGGCAATAACTGCCTTGAAAGCTTATATGATGTATTGTGTTATCAAGGTTTTATCAAATATTAATTTGGAGAACCCTTTTAGCCAACCTGTTTTCAATTTAGTTTCTAAATTAAGCGGATTAGCACTCGTAATCGGTATTGCGATAATTGTAACAAAAAATCAGACAAAGTGGATGGCGAAAACGATGGACATGGGTAATTACCACGGCTTTTTTGGCGGCGGAGACGAGTTTGTATTCTTTGCAGGAATCCTTTTTATCATTTCGCTGGTTTTCAAGCGTGGAATGGAACTCCAAAATGAAAGCGAATTAACCATTTAAATCATGCCAATAATTGTGAATTTAGACGTGATGATGGCGAAACGTAAAATGTCATTAAATGAGCTTTCGGAGCGAGTAGGAGTTTCGCTTTCAAACCTTTCCATTCTAAAAACGGGAAAGGCAAAAGCCGTGCGGTTTTCTACGCTCGAAACCATCTGCGAAGTGCTTGAGTGCCAACCGGGGGATATTTTGGAATATGCGAAGGAAGGATGAGGTTTTCTTGCTTACCTCCTCAAAGTTGTTTAAACAGAACCACAAAGTGGTGGTATTATTTTAGATAACGTACATATTTTGGGACTTTTAAAACCACGGAGTGGTGACATTATTTATGTCACCCTTTTCGGGTTCACTTACTCACGGAATGTATTATTTCTACAATAATTTCATCCTTTCAGGATTACAACATCTGATAGAAACAGCAAAGCGTCATTCCTTTGCAGCTATCAATAGTTTTAGCTCCTCTTTGCGTTGGTTCAACCATCGCAAGGGGGTTACAGCGATTTGTACCCGATTTCGTAAAATTTTCGTTCACTTTCGTCATCAATCTGCATCAGTTTTAAGTAGTGCGACCAGCTTAATTTGAATTGGTCAGACAGCGTTTGACCAATTGAGTAAACAAGATAAAACTGTCTCATTTGTATTAGGAACATCGCTTTAAAAATCCGAGACGGTGTTTCGGATTTTCTTGCTTTGCGATGGTTCAACCATTGCAAGGGTGTTACAGCGAGTTTCACTCGCTTGCATTTATGATGCGGAAACTTATAAAAATGGTTGGGTTTGTTTTAGCCGAGTAAAACTCGGCGTACACACGTACGAAGCTGCAAGCTTCGCACAGCTGAATCCCGTCACTTGAATGAAAAAGTTTATAATGCAGTTTGGTAAAGTTTTTGAACCAAAAGGGAATCTTCCGCATTTAGTGGTCTTCCAAAGCTATTTACTTTTTTCTCAAGGTATATTGCTCCGCAATAGAAATTGAATAAAAAAACAGAATATTTCTTTAGAAGCATTACATTTAAATTCCCCCTATTCTTTTTAAGTGTATCACCAATTTCAGGATAGTCATTTATAGAAACATACATCATTGCGTTTGACTTAAATCGCACCTTTTCACTGTTATCTATACTAATTCCAGTAAAATCGGTTCTGGCAGGATTCCATTTCTGCCTTAAATCAGTTATTACCAAATTTATATAATCTTTTTTAACATAATCTACACTTTCTTCGCAACCAACTTCTTCAGTAACGAAACAGGAACTCAACAACTGAAAAAGCATTATGACTACGACTGTATAAGAAACCTTTTTAAATTTCATACTATTACCTTTTTATAATATCTGAAACGATTACTTTTGAAATATTTGAGGAAAAGCTGTCCCCCCGCTCCCCAAATGATGCTCCTTCGTGGAAGTGTTCACCGAGTTTCACTCGGTCACAAAAGAATAATTCAATACAATTCCTCACCTCGGATGATACGTCCTCACCGCATTTTTACGAACTTCTTCTTTATTCAGCGTCATGCGTTTGAGTTTTTTTGCGGCGAAAAGCTTCATTTGATCGTCGTAGTGCGGGTTTTCGGGATGATTGGAAACCCCGTAATTTATCACTGATTCAATTTCGGGAAGTTGCCCTTTCTTGAATTTCGTTAGCTCAATGTACGTTTCGCCTTGTTTTACGGCGTGCTTTCCGTCGGCGTATTCCGTTACTGCGTACATGGCGGTGATGACATCCGGCAAACCCCATATTGGTAATTCTTTTTCGCCGCGTTTCAATTTCTGAATTTCGCCGAGCGTAACGTTTTCTTTGCCAAAATTATCTATAAAATGCTTTTTAACGGCTCGTAATAATTCAACGCTCTCGGTTTCGGTAAGGGTTCTTTCAAAGCCGCTACTTTTATATTTCTCGTAAATATTCCAGTAGAATTTCATAAAAATCGCCGCACCTTCGCTTTCAATATCGGCATTTCTGTTCCAGTTTTTTAAGGTCGAAATTTGCTTTGCAATGTCAGGGTACTTCGTTTCGTCCAAACGAAATAGCACGTTTACATCTGTTGGGTAAAGTAACGAATCCGTCGGGAGTTGACTGTCGTATTTCACTCGCTTGAAATCTTCGTAGCTGAATTTGTTGTAAGATTTCATCAAATCGCCCATCCGTTTGCTGCGGTTATTGTCGAAGGTTTCGTAACCCATCGTTTGGTCAAAATCTTCGTTTTTTAGGTTGTCTGCTTCTCCCGTGGCGTTAAATGGCGTATTATTCGTGTTGAATAAATAGCCACTTTTCGGGTTTAAGTATTGCGGTAAATCACTGAACGGGTGAAACTCCGTCCAGAGCGTTTCAGAAGTATTTCCGGGTAAGATTCCCGCCCATTCGTAATCTTGATTCCGAATCGGAATTTTACCGTTGCTCACGTAGAAAATATTATCATCACGGTCGGCGTAAACGGTATTGAAGCCAGGAATGGCTGTCATTTCCATCGCTTTATAAAACTCTGCGTAGTTGGTCGCTTTGTTCATTCGATACCATTGTTCCACGCCCCGAATGTCCATATTTGCCCCAAATCGAACGGAGAAAGTTCCCTGCTCAGATTTCAACGTCGCACCGTATTTACTCCAATACGCTTCCTTCTTTACCGGAATCACAAACGGCCCGACCTTGACTTTTAGTTTTACTTTTTCAACTTCCAAGTCAATCCATTCTCCGTCGAATTTGTATTGATTTTCGTTGTCGAGATTCATCTCCAATTGATACACATCAATTTTATCCTGATTATTTACCGTGTGTGCCCAACCGAGATTTTCGTTCGTTCCCGCAAAAACAACCGGACCGCCGGGAAAAAGCCCTCCGAGTATATTCCAGCCTTCTTCGCTCACCAAATGAGCTTCGTACCAAGCCACCGGACCCTCAAGTGGTTGGTGCGAGTTATTGGCAAGGTAAGTTGAACCGTCGGTGGTTTTAGTGTTCAAAATTGCAAGAGCATTTGAGCCTTCTGATTTGAAATCTTTCAGTCCGTCGAGCTTATTTTGCAGAATAGTTTGCAATGTTTTTTCCACGCCTGAAATAACGGATAGCGAAAGAATGGTAGAAGTAATGTATTCCTTTGCCGTCAACGGAAAAGCTTTCTTCGTTAAAACTTCTTTGGGGTGAGCGGCGGCGTATGCATTTATTCCGCTAACGTAGCCTTCAATCAACCGAACGAAATCGGGTGAAAGCGTACTAAACCCTCTATTTACCAATTGTTTACAGCGAAGTAATGCCACCACGTAATCTACCGTAGCTCCGTCTTTACCATTTACACGTCCGAGCATTTGCTTTCCGGCGAGCATTGTGAATTGCATCGTTTTGAAATCATCTTCGGCGTTTGCCCAGGCAAGCCCGTAAGCCGTTTCGGCATCCGTCTTTCCAAAAATGTGCGGCACGCCCCATTTGTCCCGAATGATGTCAATATTCTCGGGGTTGACCTGAGAATATGTGGAGTACGTGAGTGTTAACAGCAGTATTGTCAATAGTATCTTTTTCATAGTTTTTTTGTTTTCAAAACCTTCATTTATATGTTTTGTGAAAATCTATTTATATGAAATACCTTTCTCTATGAGGGAAGGGTAGGGGCGGTCGGCGTTCCGAATGGGGCTTTACCGCATATACGCCACCGCTCTTCTTGCCGGAAAAAATGCCGCGATGACTGTTATAATAATTATTCCGAGCGAAGCGTACACAAAATCTGACAGTTTCATCTCTACGGGATACGCATCCACGATGGCGGATTGCATTCCCATGGTCACAAATCCGAATTGCATTTGCAACCAACAAATAATTGCTCCCAAAGTTAACCCGATACTCGCCCCAATGAAGGCAATCATAGCTCCTTCGGTAAAGAAAATTCGTTGCACTAAATTGCGTTTCGCACCCAACGCCGAAAGTGTCTGAATGTCGTCTTGTTTGTCAATAACCAACATCGTTAACGAAAAGAAAATATTGAACGATGCAATTCCGATTATCAATAATAGACTGACGAAGATAAATAATTTCTCAATTTTTATCGCTTTGAACAGAGCTTCGTTTTGCTCGTCACGGTCTTTAACCGTGAACGCTCCGCCCATAATGTCTTTAAGTTCTGATTTGACTGTATTGGTAACTTCCTCGTCGGAAAGGTAGACTTCAATCGCCGTTCTTTTTCCCTGATAATCGGTAAGTTGTTCTACAATTTCGATGGGTAAGAAAATTAAATCGTCAAACTGTTGTTCCAATGAAAAAACACCTGAAACGGGTACAACAATCGTATTGATATTGTCTTCTGGGTTTAGAACGTTTAATTTCTGGTTTCGGGGATACCAGATTTCAAGCGGATAAAGGAAGTCCTGCACGTTGAGTCCTAACATTCCGTAAACGCCACCACCCACAAAAGCGTATGGAATGGAATCTTGCTGTAACATCAGCCGGCCTTCAACTACTGAATTTACCAACGGCGAAACCTGCTCAAATTTTTGGTCAACTCCTTTAATCGTTACCACCATTTGGGCGTCGCCGTTGCGAGCTAAAGCGTTATCCTGAATCACGGGATTCACGAAGGACACGCTCTTAATCTTCTCAATCTTTGAGACTACTTCGTCAGACAATTCAAATCCTTTTCCTTCAATAAGTTCAACTTTTAAGTCCGGGTCCTGAGCCTTAAATATCATCCGATTTAGCTCTTCCAGTCCGTTAAACACGGAAAGTACGATTACCAAAGACATAGTTCCTACGCACACGCCGAGCATGGAAAGCATAGAAATGACATTAATAAAAGAGCGTTTCTTCTTAGAAAAGAAGTAACGTTTTGCGATAAATAGTGATAAGTTCACTGGCTTCGGATGTCGGATTGCTGATGAAAGGTGTAAAGTAAACGAAATTTACGCAAGGAGGCTATGTAACAACAAAAAAACGAGTGCCGCTTGGCACTCGTTTTTAAATAAATATCACAGAATAGATGCTATTTTATGCGGCTACTTTTGGAGCGTACTCGCCGTCTTTCAACTTCTTCTGTACTTTCTCAAAGCAATCCATTGTGTACTCTACGTCTTCAAGCGTGTGAGATGCCGTCGGGATGATTCGTAAGATAATTACGTCTTTCGGTACAACCGGATAAACAATTACTGAGCAGAAAACGCCCATATTTTCCCGAAGGTCTTTGATTAAATTTGTTACCGTTGGTAAATCATAATCACCGTTTAAGAAAACGGGCGTAACGCAAGATTCGGTCTGACCAATATCAAATCCACGCTTGCGGAATCCGTCTTGCAAAGCGTTCACAATTTTCCAAAGATTTTCTTTAAACTGAGGGTTCTGACGAATCAATTCCATGCGTTTTAAGCCACTGGCTATAAAAGGCATTGGTAATGCTTTCGCGTAAGTTTGTGAACGTAAGTTGTACTTCAAATACATTACGATTTCCTTGCTTCCCGCCACAAAACCACCAATCATCGCCATTGATTTGGCAAAAGTGGAGAAGTGTAAGTCAATACCTTCTTGAACGCCGAAATGCTCGGGTATACCCGAACCAGTTTTGCCCATTGTGCCGAGGCCGTGAGCATCGTCAACCAATACCCTAAAAGTATACTTTTCCTTAAGAGCAACAACTTTATCAAGTGAGCCAACTACGCCTGACATGCCAAAAACGCCTTCGGTGACAACGAATATACCGCCGCCTTGTGAGTCAGCAAGTTTGGTGGCACGTTTTAGGTTCTTCTCCAAGCTTTCCATGTCGTTGTGAACGAACGTGTAGCTTTTTCCGCCTTTGGCACGGTGCAAACGTACACCATCAATTAAACAAGCGTGGCTTTCAGCGTCATAAACTATGACATCTTTTGAGTCAACCATTGCTTCAACAACTGACATTACGCCTTGGTAGCCATAATTCAAAACGAAAGAGTCTTCTTGACCAACCCATTCGGCTAACTTTCTTTCAAATTCTTCGTGTAAGTCGGTGTTTCCGGTCATCATCCGGGCACCCATTGGGTACGCTAAGCCATATTGAGCAACCGCTTCATTGTCGGCTTTCCTTATTTCGGGATGATTTGCAATTCCTAAGTAATTATTTAGCGACCAGTTGAGCATCTTTTTGCCCTGAAAAGTCATGTACGGACCAAGCTCGCCGGATAGTTTAGGAAAAGAATAATAGTGGTGCGAGTAATGGGCGTGCGAACCGATTGGCCCTAGGTTATTAAGTACCTTGTCGAAAATATCTATTGCCATAGTGGGAGGGTAAGTTTTTCTAAAAAATTGATTATCAATTAGTTGATGTTCAATGAGAATACTACTAAAGAAAGTAAATTTAAACGATTGCTAAGAATTATTAAAAGAAACCACGTTACATCTAAAATGTTGCGATATAATTCAATTATAAATAGTATCTCATATTAAAAAAATTATATTTAATTTGAACAAAAATGGAAAATTTATCAATTAAATGCAAAATTTAGGGTTCCTGTAAAAGATAAAACTCATGTCTGAAATCAATAAAATAGTCGTTGCCAACCGCGGAGAAATTGCCCTCAGAATCATGCGAACGGCTCGTGAAATGGGAATTAAAACGGTAGCAGTTTTTAGCGAGGCTGATCGAAAAGCACCGCATACGCTTTACGCAGATGAGGCGTATTATATCGGACTTTCGCCTTCTAAAGATTCTTATTTGTTGGGTGATAAAATTATTGAAGTGGCGAAGCTATCAGCCGCCGATGCCATTCACCCTGGCTACGGTTTTTTGTCTGAAAATGCTGAATTCTCGGAATCTGTGACCAACGCTGGTTTGATTTTTATCGGACCTTCCGGAGAAAGTATCCGCACGATGGGCGATAAAATATCCGCTAAACAAACTGTAGAAAAATACGATATCCCATTAGTCCCGGGCGTAGCTCGTGCCGTGGAAGATAAAACGGAAGCTAAGCAGATTGCAGAGAAAGTGGGCTATCCCGTACTTATCAAAGCCAGTGCTGGCGGTGGTGGAAAAGGAATGCGGGTGGTCGAAAACCGAGAGGAATTTGACGAACAAATGAACCGAGCTGTCAGCGAAGCCGTGCAGGCTTTTGGTAACGGAGCTGTCTTCATCGAAAAGTTTATTACCAAACCTAAACATATAGAGATTCAGATAATAGCGGATACGCACGGAAATGTTGTCCATTTATTTGAGCGGGAGTGCTCGGTACAACGCCGCCACCAAAAAGTGGTGGAAGAGGCCCCGTCTTCGTGCCTGACGTCAGAGATTCGGGAAGTGATGGGGAAATGTGCCGTTCAGGTTGCCAAATCCTGTAACTATCATGGAGCCGGAACGGTAGAATTTATTGTAGACGAGAAACTGGATTTCTATTTTCTGGAAATGAACACCCGTTTACAAGTAGAACATCCGGTTACGGAATTGATTACAGGAATTGATATCGTGAAAGAAATGATTCACATCGCCGAAGGCAAGCTGCTTTCTGTAAAACAAGAAGACCTAAAAATTATCGGTCACGCCATCGAAGTGCGGATTTGTGCCGAAGACCCGGAAAATAACTTTCTGCCCGATGTTGGAACATTACAAACTTATCGCCGCCCGCAGGGAAACGGAATCAGAATCGACGATGGTATTGAAGAAGGCATGACAATTCCTATTTTCTACGACCCAATGATCGGAAAATTAATCGCTCATGGTAAAGATCGCAATGAAGCAATTCAGAAATTAACGAGAGCAATTGATGAATTTCAGATAGCGGGAATCAAGACAACACTCTCTTTCGGAAAGTTCGTAATCAATCATCCTGCGTTTCAATCAGGAAAGTTCGATACTCGGTTCGTCTCGCTTTATTTTAAACCCGACGAAGAAAAAAAATCAGTTGATTCAGACAACGAAAAAATCGCAGTAATGCTTTCCAACCAATTGCTAATAAGTAGTTCACGGAAAAGTACGAACGAAAATCCAACTGTCATAAAATTAGATTGGATTAAGAATCGAAAAAGAATTTAAGAATTTTTCCATTTTATCTTTGACCGTCGGGAAATATACTGCTATATTTGCATCCGCATTTGGAAGAGATGGTCTCTGATTTTGGAGAGATGGGTGAGTGGCTGAAACCACCAGTTTGCTAAACTGACGTACTCGCAAGGGTACCGCGGGTTCGAATCCCGCTCTCTCCGCCAGCTTTACAAAAACGGGGTGTAGCGTAGCCCGGTCATCGCGCCTGCTTTGGGAGCAGGAGGTCGCAAGTTCGAATCTTGCCACCCCGACAAAGCCCGAGTCTCTGACTCGGGCTTTTTGTATTTACACCTAATTCGGAAATCATTATAAAAATCCGTTAGGTTGATACTTTTGCAACTTACTCCTGCCTTCATCTGATAGTCTGCTGAAATTCATTTTTGGAATTATCCTATATTAAGTCGTATTTTCGGCTCGTTTTATAGAATAACAGAAGTTTTTCCCAAGCATACCTAACCTAACTACGTTAACATGGACACAGAAAAAACACTATTTGGACATCCGAGAGGGCTGTTTGTTTTATTTTTCACGGAAATGTGGGAACGGTTCAGCTACTATGGTATGCGGGCAATTTTGTTTCTGTACCTAACTAAAAGTATTTCTGAAGGTGCATTAGGCCTTCCTGAAGATGTGGGTGGAGCCGTTTACGGACTTTATGCCGCCGCCGTTTATCTGTTAACATTGCCTGGCGGTTGGATTGCCGACAACGTTTTAGGCCAGAAGAAAGCAATCTTGTGGGGCGGAATCTGTATTATGATTGGTCACGCCATTTTGGCAATTCCTGGCCCTCCCGAAGTATTTTTCTCGGGATTGGCGTTTGTTGCCGTCGGAACGGGACTCTTGAAAGCAAATATCAGTTCTATCGTTGGTGAATTGTATCCTGAAGGCGGAGCAAAACGCGACGCGGCGTTCTCGATATTTTATTTAGGAATCAACCTCGGTTCATTTTTAGGAATGTTCATCGTAGGGTACCTCGGCGAAAAAGTGGGCTGGCACTACGGATTTGGAGCGGCGGCTTTTGCCATGTTCTTTGGCTTAATAAATTTCCGAATGAACGGTAAATACCTTAAAGGTATTGGCGAAAAGCCAACCAAGCAGGCTCCGCTAACTTATTTGTACGTAGTTATCGCGTTACTTGTAATAGCTGCGTTGTCGGTGATTACGGGGGTTTTGGATAGTATTTCGCTTGCCAATTCAATGAAATACATTATTTCAGGAATTACCGCTGCTTATTTCTTCTACATTGGCTTTTTAGATAAAAGCTTAACTATTGTTGAGCGTAAAAGGGTAGGGGTATTATTCATATTATTTATCGCCATTGCCGTTTTTTGGTCTGGATTTGAGCAGGCTGCCACTACGTTTACCATTTTTGCTGATCGTCACACTGATCGTGACTTATTTGGTTGGGAGTTGCCCGCTTCGTGGTTTCAAAACGCAAACTCTTTCTATATTTTGGTATTCTCCGCCCCGTTTGGAGCATTGTGGCTTTGGTTAAACAAGAGAAACCTGAATCCAAGCGTTCCGGTGAAGTTTGGCTTAGGCTTGATTCAATTAGGACTTGGTTTCTTCATAATGTACCTCGCCGCTCAACGTATTCTTGACGGTTCATTGGCGGGTATGGGTTTTCTTACATTCACTTATTTATTGCATTCATTAGGTGAGCTTTGCATTAGCCCGGTTGGTTTGAGTTCTTACACCAAACTGGCTCCGAAAAAGTATTATAGTCAAATGATGGGCTTGTGGTTTGTGGGAGCTTCGTTAGGAAACTTGATTGCTGGTCTTTTTGCCGGAAACTTCAACGAGGATAATGTAGAAGCAATGCCAGACTTATTTATGCAGTTCTGCATTTACGGTATCGTGGCAGGTTTAGTGATGATTATATTTTATAAGCCGATCAAAAACTGGATGGGCGGGATTGAGTAATTGTTTAAGATATTATTTTATTGAAACGAAGTTGACTATCTGCTAGTCAGCTTCGTTTTGTTTATAACAACCCAATTTAGTAAATGCAAGACTTTATAAACGAACTTACCAACGACTCAATTGATTTATTGAAAAGGTTAATTGCAACGCCGTCTTTGAGTAAAGAAGAGAACAGAACCGCTGATATTATTCAGGAATTTTTTAGTGAACGGAATATCCCGTTTTCGAGATTGGAAAATAATATTTGGTCGCGTAATCAGGGCTTCAATAAGGAACTGCCAACAATTCTGCTGAATTCGCACCACGATACGGTGAAACCGAACGCTTCCTGGACAAAAGACCCGTTTGAACCGCTCGTTGAAGGCGATATGTTATATGGGCTGGGCAGCAATGACGCGGGCGGGCCGTTGGTTTCATTACTCGCAACCTACTTGTACTTTTACTACCGTACGGATTTACCCGTAAATATTATTTTTGCCGCTACCGCCGAAGAAGAAATTTCCGGAAAAAATGGCATTGAATTATTATTGAAAAAACTACCTGAAGTAAGCTACGGAATAATAGGAGAGCCTACCCAAATGAACCTTGCCGTTGCAGAAAAGGGCTTATTGGTGTTAGACTGTGTGAGTTCGGGAGTATCGGGCCATGCCGCTCGTGAAGAAGGCGAAAATGCTATTTACAAGGCAGTAAAAGACATTCAATGGTTTTCCACTTTTCGCTTTCCGAAGGTTTCAGAAACGCTGGGTCAGGTTAAAATGACCGTAACAGGAATCAATGCCGGAACACAGCATAATGTCGTGCCAGATATCTGTGAGTTCATGGTAGACGTGCGGGCTACTGATGCTTACTCGTTAAACGAAACGCTTGACATTATAAAAGAAAACGTTTCGTGTGAAGTAAAGCCCCGTTCGGTGCGTTTACAGCCTTCCGGAATTTCTCCTGAGCACCCGTTTGTTCGGTCGGCTGTGGAGCTTGGTAGGACGCTCTACGGCTCGCCTACGCTGTCTGATCAGGCACTAATGCCCTTCGAAACAGTGAAAATTGGCCCTGGTGATTCAGCCCGGTCACATACCGCTGATGAGCACATTTTTATTTCGGAAATAAGACAAGGTGTAGAACTCTATATCAAATTACTAAAAAAAACGTTCAGTAAATATTTAATAAAAAATTAAACTAAATTTAGTCTTAGCTAAAACGGGCATAGTTTTTGTCCTTATTTGGATAGAACCACCCATGTTGATACCAA
>JBLHXN010000058.1:0-22341 GCA_047630355.1 Spirosomataceae bacterium
CAAGAGAGCTACTATTTTCGGGTCTATAACAGCGATACTTACCGTAGCAGTATCACAACTTCCGGACGAATCACATACTTGGTATAGGTAACTATCATTGCCAACAAACCCACTATTGGGCGTGTAAGTAAACGTACCGTTTCCGCTCTGAATAACTGAACCACTCGCGGGATTGGTGATTTTAGAGAATGTCAGTTCGGATAATAAGTTGTCTGGATCGCGGTCGTTTGCGGCGATTGTTCCGCTGGCAGGTATGTTTACTTTCATCAATACCGCATCATCAACCGCAACTGGGGGCTGATTACCAATCGGGGGAGTTGGTTTGACGATAATTGTTACCGTGGCATCATCGCACAAGTTAGGAGATTGGCCGTCGCAGACTTGATATTTAAAGCTATCAGTACCGACAAACCCAGAATCGGGTGTGTAAGTTACTGTGCTATCAAGATTATAGACAGCCGTCCCGCTTGTTGGGAGTGATAGGGGCGTTGGCGTACCAAGTACATCGAGATCAGGGTCGTTGTCGTTGGCTTTAACCACAATAATTACCGGGGTATCCTGAGCGGTTTCATCGTTATCATCAACCGCTACCGGAGGATTATTGAGGTCATCAGGGTTCGGCATAATATCTAAGGTGACACAAGCCGTATCTTTTAATCCAAGATTGTTTTTGACTTCGTAACAGAATTTATCCTCGCCAACGTACCCGATACTTGGGTTATAAGTATAATTACCATTTGGCTGCAAGGTGACGGTTCCGTTGGAAGGCTGCAAAACTGGTGTTTCTGTCACTGTCATTGGTCCGCCCTGCGGATCAGTGTCGTTCACTAATACATTTGCTGTTACTGGTGTATTCAACGGTATGACCGCAACATCATTCATTGCAATCGGCGGGAGGCTACAGGGGGTAATAGTCACCACAACTTCAAGTGAAACCGGAGTGTTACAATTGATTTGGTCAAAGAACGCCCCGTAGTAAGTACCAGCACCGATAGAAGTGCCGCTTATTTTATTTTCACTGGTAGCCGGGGTATCAGTGTGCCATGTAAGGGTAAAACCCGTTGGGGTATTACTCGCCGTAATATCATTTAAATCAGCAGTTTGAGCGGGGCAGTTATTTGTGCTTGTGTATGAACTCAATAGTGGTGCTTCTGGTGCGGTACTGATAGTTAAAGTAACAGCCGTTCTGGTATCACTATAGTAAGTACCGTTGTAAGAGGCAGCATAATATGTTATACTTCCAACACCAACTTGTGTTGCTGGGTCAACAATATTACCTTCCGTTTCAGCATCGTACCAAACAATGGTTCCGCTAGTAGTATTAACGGTAGCAGTAGCAGTAAGTGTTTGGGTAGTTGTTCCGTCTGAGCAAACCTGTTGGTCTCCGCCAGAAATAGGTGTATCTTCCCCCTCACAAAGTGCATCATTATAAACTACGCCTGTACTAAATCCAATTGCTCCGGCTGTAGAAAGCATTCGTCCCTCCATACTCCCATTTGCTCCCATAGAACATGCTCCTCCGTGAGCAAGAACCGTCCCTTTCATATAAGTGAAAGTTCCCATATCAGTAGCTCCTTCGGAAATCCAAAAAACATTACAACGACTCGCTCCATTAATCAAAATTACTCTTGATCCTGCAGCTACTGAAAATGCTCCATTAAACTTAAATACAAATATTGCATCGGGATTATTCTCACCGTCTAAGGTAATTGGTCCCGCTAATGATCCTGCTCCTGCTGTATAATAAACTCCAGTAGTTAGTGTTTCTTTACTACCAAAAGCTGGCGTATGATCAAGTACAGTATTTGGTAAATTAATAAGGTCGTTATATGCGGAATCTAAATCTAATGCGGCTCGTGCTGTCTCAACTCCTGGAGGATATACATTGCCTACCTGAGTTGAAGTTTCAAAGCCACTTATAGCCCCTAAATTTGTACCTATATTACCTACAATACCAGATGTAGCAGCATTTGCCACAGCTCCCGCACTTGTAAAAAGGGCATATGTTTTAAGGCTTCTTAAAACATCAAGAGCAGGAACAGGAATACAATTACCCAAACATTTTATCGGAATGTTAATAGGACCAACCGGCATAACTGCCTCACCTCCCGCCGCAATAGTTATTGCTCCTCCTGAGGTTAATAGTCTTCCTTCTATAGTACTATTTACTCCAAGAGTAACTGCTCCTGGATGTGCAAATAAAGTCCCTTTTATTGTACTGGATGATCCTACAGAAATCGCTCCTTGAGAAATCCAAAAAACATTAGCTGCTCGTGCTCCTCCAGTTAAAGTAATTGATGATCCTACACTTACTGTAAACGCTCCTTCGAATTTCATTATAAACACAGCACTAGAATCTCCACCTCCATCTAAAGTAAGAGCTCCTGTTATAGATCCTGCACCTGCTATTGAATAAACACCAGGAATTATGGTTTCTCCTCCTCCAAAGGCGGGAGCATGTGTGCTAGGAAAATCGACAAAAACATCATCAAGGTGAATATAAACCCTAAGTAAATCTATTGTGGCTTTAATAGTTGTGGCATTATCATGATATATGGTTCCAGTATATCCATTTGCTGGGTCAAATCCACTACCGCTAATTATCCCATTATTTGATCCGGCATCTCCTGTGACTTGCCCTTCATTCGTGATAGCTCCTGTTGCGGCATATGCTCCGAAAGTCTCAAGCGTTAATAAGTCAAGTGTTTGACTAAAGCTTAGGTTTGAACACAGCATAACCACGCTCATGATAAAGGAGATATTAACTATACGGTTGAAATTAAGCTTCAGACTCATAACTTAGTAATCTTGGTTGTGAAATATTATATTAAGTTTGTGACAGACAAAACCAATAAAAATACAGCTAATTTGAGTCCTAAGTGAAGTGTGAGGGTGTCAGAGTGATTTCTGAGGTGATAATATGCAGGGGGGTATTTTTTTTGCAAAAGTTGTGAAGTGGCTAAAAGTCACACGCCCATGTATTAATAAGCATTGCCCCTAATTTTTGGAGGAAGGGCATCATCGTTACCAATAATGAAATATTTGGAAGTAAATTATTGACTGAAGGCTCCCTGGGGCAGAGTCAAGTCAAACTTACATCCTATGGATGAATTCAGATGAGCAACTATTGATCCTTTATTTTTCTGCACGAACCGACCGATAAGTGCCGTGCCAAGCCCTAACCCATCTTGACTTATCTTGGTATGCGTTGAATTAGCAAAAACCTTATTAATCATACCAAGTTTTGGTTTGGGCATCCCGGTTCCGTTGTCACGTACTGATATAGTAACGGTTTCATCTGTATTTAAGAATGCCACTAGCTCCACAAACCCATCGGCAAGGGGTAAGCTTTTCACAGCATTATCAACCAGGTTTCTTATTATTAACTGAAAGCCATCAGGGTCCGCATAAACCTGTAAATCCGGATTGTATTCCACCGCAAAGCTAAAGTTATTTATTATTTGAACTGCCTCATAAGCACTGAGCACTTCGCTAATTTCTTCGGCTACATTTAGGTTTTGTGGCTTGTAGGGTATTTCATCAACTTGGGTTACTCCCCAACTCAGAAGATTATCTAGCAAATGCCTCGTACTCACCCCCGTTTTATCTATGTAAAAAGATATTCTCTGTAGGTCAGAATAACGTTTGCTTCTGATAGATTCCTTAATCATCTCGTACATTCCTTGCATAGCTAAGATGGGGCTACGAAGATCGTGGGCAATTATGCCTATGTAATGATCACGTACCGAAGATAACCGTTGAATTTCGGCGGTCTTTACCTGAACTTCCCGCCGTTCCCTAAATAGGAACATTAAGGCAGTTATTAAAAATGCGGAAAGCAGCCCCGTAGCAATTAGCCCTATCGTGATGTGGTAGTTGCGATTTTTTATCAGTTCGTTTTCTCGTACAAGGATTACGTTTTCGTTTTCAGCGTTTGTACTCTTGTGTTGGCCTTCGAACTTGTTGAGTTTACTGGTGTTTTCGGTTTTATAGATTTTACCTTGCAATGCGATGGTTGAATCAGCAAAAGCCAATGCCTTTTCAAAGTTTCCTGCATTATAATACAAATCTCTGTACCTTTTAAAGGTAAAGTCTCTGATTAGCCAAAGCTCCTTCAAATCATTAGCCCCGCCTACTTCATTAAAGATACTTTGTGCTTCGCCGTATTTTTTTAGCTCTAAACACAATGAAGCAATATTCAGTAAATATACATTGTATAAAAACAGTGTTGAGTTTTCTTTGTAGGTAGCTTGGTATTTTTTCGCAGCCGTATAAGCTTTTTCGTATTCTTCATTCTCTGTATAAAAATCTGTCAAATTATTGATAACAGTAGGTTTCAGGTTTTGTAAATCAGGGCTATCATCAATGATTTCCAACTGTCTTTCAATTACAGACAGTATAATCTTTGCTGGTTTCCCACTATATCTATATGCAGTAATCAACTGGCTCAAAGATTTAATCAACAGCATTTTACCGCTCAACAACTCACTAATTTTTACTGCACGACTGGCACACTCAAGTCCTGCCTCTATATTCCTCAAATGCGTTGTTGTTTGATTAAGATTTAAGTCCGCTAATTTTATTAGAGTATTCACTACCGCTACTGAATCTGCTTGTTTTTCAAAGAGGCGTAAAGCATCTTTAAAGAATTTAAACGCTTGCGTATGCTCTCTGTTTTTAACGGATAAATTACCTTTCCAGAAGTAGTAAATTGAGAGAATACCCCTTTTTTCTTGGTCCGTGGCTAATCCAGCAATAACTTCAAGTTTAGTTCCGAATTTATCACTATTCTCTTTAAGCCAGCTCGCTTCTATAACGAGGAGCTGGTGTAGGTAAACTTCGGGCTGTTTAGGCCGCAAGTTATTTTCTAAACTATCCATGTTTTTTACAGTCTTTATGTCTTCAATCTTAACTGACTGAGCAAAACAGTTTGCTTGTAAGAGCAGCAAGAAACAGAAGGTTGAATAAAAGACTACTCCGCAGGAAACCTTGGCGTTATATTTTGACATATAAATAGGGGAGTTTCTTATTTTGAATCTTTAATACTACCAGCTATCACCAACTATTTTAGGAGCTACTCCGGCGGCACTTTGAAATGTAGCATTATCTTTCTCTAAACTTAAAATTCTGCAGTACCCGAAAATTAAGACGGTGCAATTCAATGATATAAGAATTAATCGTTCAAATCCTCGAACGGTTTCTAAACGATAAGTTGAAAGACTAAAATTTTATCTGTTAAAAACGACTGCTTAGCTTCATCTCAGGGAAATAATCTATGAAATTCATAGATGTCTTTCTTGAAGTATCTAGAAACCAACAGTTCGTGGTTTTTGGTGAATACTTTACTCTTTGCCAAAGAGACATTAATAAGTTTAGACTTGTTTACAAAAGTGGAACGTTTGATACGTAAGAAAACAGAGTGGTCAATATTGCTCATTAATTGTTTCGCCGAACGCTTAATGACGTATTTGACATTATCTACGGTGAGAATGCAGGAGTAATTACCCTCAGATTCTATCATTTCTATCTGGTCACATGGTATTTTTATGGGGTTATTATTTTTGCCAAAAACGGTTATAAATGTATTCGGGTTGCCCCCAATAAGCCGCATTATTGACGCACGAATGGTCAGATCTGAAAAAGGCTTAACTAAAAATAGGGCTTTATCAACCTTTAAAGTTTTCCGCATATAAACAGTGTCTTCGGATGCAGTAATAAATACGATAGGTACGTCTGGCAGCTGCCCCACGTCGAAAATAGTACCGCCTCTCAAAATAATATCGCAAATGAGCAAGTCAAATTTTCTATTATCCAGTTGATTCTTTGCGGAGTCAACTGAGTCTGCCTCGGTAACTTCAAAACCGTACGGCTCAATAAGGTTTCTTAACCTAATTTGAAAAATGGGATTATCTTCAATTATAAGTGCATGCATGGAAAAGGGTTCTAAAAACGACTACATATAAAGGCATCACACAAAGAATACTTATGTATAGTACAAAAAAGATAGCACAAAAACCGTGTTGCTTCAACCTTATAAGGGAACAGTATGACTTAGGAGGCATTAAGAATTTAATATAGGCTATATTTTGGCATAAAATTTTAATATTCAGTACTTAATGGTAAAACAGGGAAGCAACCTATAATAAAAGCAATATTCTATTTAGCTCCATAAAAGATTGTATCTACTACTAAAGTAATTGACGTATCATTAATTTAACTGCAATTTATTCTTAATAAATTATATTTTTAATTAAAAAATGAATATTTATTAGGGGTATCTGTAAATGCTTTCTAAAGAGAAACGATACACTTTCACTATCATCCGATTTTTTTCTGGATCTTCGAAAAAGGTTATTAATGCGAATATTGAGCTGACGACAAGCAGAGGTAAGGAGTATAAGAGTCAGTAGATTTGTGTTGCAAAACATTTAAATAGCTGATTATGAAAGAATTAGAATTGATTCAATTATACTTTTACCTTTGCGAGTGCCATGATGCGGAACTTTCCTTTTACTGTCAAAGGTTCAGCCCAAATTCAGCACCCACAAACGAGAAAATAACTAATGTTGAGATTTTGACGATATATTTTTATTGTCGTAGATACGAGGAGAAGCATAAAAAAAGTGCGATTTATGATTACGTATGTTGCTATATGGCGGGTTGGTTTCCCAAATTGCCAAACTATTCCAACTTTAACTCCCGGCTGAACCAAACACTTATGAAAGAACAAAATACCTATATTTATATACCCGTTAAACTGATAAAGGGTCAATCACAAAGCGAAAGACAGTTCAATAAAGCAGGTGATGGCTTGTTCCCGATCGCCGTATCGAGGGTCAGGCAACCTATTGAATCATTGTTCAACTGGATAAACGAAAAAATAGGCCTGCAAAACGCCGCAAAAGCCAGGGCAACAAAAGGTTTGATGGTTCATATCTTTGGTGCATTAGTAACAGCACCATTACACTATGTTTTCTAATCCAATATTCGTATTATTAAGTGAAAGTACGTTTAAAAGAATAAAAGCACCTGCACACCGTAACAGCGGTATATAATTCCCAAAATAAATACCACCCCAAAGTTTTAAGGACGGTATTTCTATGGGCTCTGGTCTCTCTGCGGGTATTTTCGTTATGAATTGTTCTTGGGATTAGGCATTGTTTTCCGGTGTTATTCTTTTTTCTAACTGCCGCCATACTATTTGCCCCGGTGGCTCACCATTTCTGCATAGTTTTACATCAACGACTCAGACTAATAACATATCACTTCCTGGATATTTGTGTGAAGCTTTTAGTTTTGTTCAGACAGTCTTGGCCTTTAGTTTTTGCTCCATTGATTTCAAGATTTCTAACTGAGAAGCCTGTGACTCAAATAAGAGCTTTATTTGCTCTTCGAGCAGCAGGTCTATTTTTTGGTGCAAGCTTCTTATTTCCAGTTCTGCTTTTAGATTAATCAGGTAATCGTTCTCACTTCGTTTTCGGTCTTTCTCCTCTTGTCGGTTTTGGCTCATCATAATTACCGGAGCTTGCAACGCCGCAATACAGGACAAAATAAGGTTCATTAGAATAAACGGATAGGGGTCAAAGGCTTTTGTGGAAAGAACTACTGTGTTCACGACTATCCAAATAACCAATATAATGCCGAAAATTATAATGAATTTCCAGCTACCGCCAAAAGTTGCCACTTTGTCGGAGATACTTTGGCCCCTGCTTAATACCTCTTGGGGCTGGTTAACAAGATTATCAATAATAATTTTTTCTTCATCGAGGGCTTTTTGCACAATCCCTTGAAGTTTTAGTAGGTGTTCGTTCTCAGTAAGTTTGAGCTTCTTTCGGATATTCATTGCTAATGTTAATTTGCGTAATTTAAGTATGAGTAAATAGAATAATTACGAAAACGCCAATTAAAACTATAATGGAAAATATGTTCGCTACTTTTTCATGGAAGGCCTTTCGCTAATGCACTTAAGTTGGGTAGTCTTTTTACATTCTTACGTCTACAAATGCTTATAAACCGTTATCTTACTCACGCCTATAGTTTCACAAGTTTCTTTGAGTCAAGGTATTGTTATGAACTTTTCGAAAAGTTACGTATTCATGATTTAGTTCTTAATCAACCTACTAACACTGACTTTATGAAACTGTTAGGTTGATGCTTGAAGAATTAAAACACCGGAATGAGCCGGCAGTATTACAATTAATGAGTGATTTGAAGCTACAGTTAAGCAATCTCGAAAACGAATAATTTGCAGGTTTTCGCAGCCTTTCGAAACCAACCTGCTGTTCAGTTTTTGTGATAGTTCTTTTTAAGATATAACTTCAACAGAAATCATTTTGATAAAGTTAAATGATTTCCATAAAAACTAATCGTTGAAGTCATGGAAATAGGTAAAACGCATTTAAAAGCACAACAAAACTGCTTGGAAAAGTGCAATTTTAGTTCCTATTTGATACTATAGAAAAGATTTTTTAGATAAAATCTTAAAATGAGGCATCTATTCTAACATAAAACCAAATTCAAACTTTCACCAATTCATTAATTTCAGACAAAACTATACCTGTAAAATTGTACTATTCGTTGATTTGAATCTCAGAATTGCATTTTTAAGTGCGTTTAACCTGTTAAGGAAAAAAGGATTAACATTTTATGTGTTTGGAAAAATAGCAGCAGCTTTGTGCTTAAAACTTAACTTTTAACCCCTGATTCGCATTAAACATAGACTATTACATGCGATTTACCACGATAAATATCCTGGTTCAGAGTGAGCGGGAATGAAAGTTCCTATTGAAAATCTGGAATAAATGATAACCTTTTCGATTTCTTTCTTGAACTACCTTTTAATTTAACAAGGCAGTTCAATAGAGTCTGGTTCTATAATTTCATAGGTGTCATTGTTTTCTAAAAAGCTATTGGGAGAATTGGGAAACGAAATGATTTTATCTTTTGTGATACCCCATGGCTTCCAATAATCTGTTAGCACCTGTGCGAACATATCATCATCCCAACGGTCAAATAAAGGCTTATTCGCAGTACTGGTCAAAGGAATAGACTCTACAATTACTTTTTCTTCGGTTGACTGTATAGTATATTGAGCAAAATGATTTAATAAATAATTAGCGTAAATGAATCTCGCACAAAGTTCTTCAAATTGAACGGGGTGTAGTGTTTTATTTAAGAACTTATCTGTCATTTCCTGTTGGTCAATACCAACTGCACCATTATCTTGTAAACAGGCTACGATTCCAAAGCCATTCATTCCTAAAGAAAAGTTCAGATTGGTGGGTTCGTCTTTATAATTAAATACATCTTTAGCATACTTGATTTTAAAAACTCGGATGCTCCAGAGTTTTGGGCCTTTAAAATCCATTGGAACAACCAAAGATTGTAATATTAAATGAAGTTTTTCAAACCTATCTTGTAAGAATTCGGATAATTTAAATTCCTTCCCTTTTACAGTAGACTTTCTTCCTTCAATACTCATATCGTTGTATACAAGACCGAACATTAATTTAGCCATCCATTGGAATAGCTTTTCTTCCGGCAGTTTTTTTACGGCCTCAAACCCAGCCGTAAAAGCTTTTTCTATTTCTTCTTCTAAAGGATTTATAGCGTTTTCAATAACGGTAGGGGCACAGGGAATTTTGATATGCTGATACTGAATGCTGCTTTCATCTAATACTTTGAATGTTTTATCTCTTAATGAATACCGATCCATAATCCATTCAGGAAAAACAAAGATTTCATCTTCTGGAGAATCCAAATGCTGACCAGTTAAGAAACACGTTTGTTTACTAAAATCAAACTTTTGGAAAGGGTTGTAAAGCTGTTTTACCATAGTGGCAAAACTAATAATATAAACATTGCAAATCTAATCAATCGCATCCTTTTGCTTTATGCTATTTTTGTATTCCACATCACGATTAATAATATCGTGATTATACAATCCAACTTAAAAACGGTATTTGTATATTTTTGACTCAAGCAAAATAAAAGGTAAAGTATAGGGGGAGCTTACATCGGGGTCTTCGACCACAAGTGTCGGGCATGATTTTTGATATGCCAAATATTATTTTAAAATTAGTTAATTTGGTTTATGAAAGAACCGAAACTGACTGTCAAGTAGCTTTTGAATGGGATTCCGGCTGCTTATTTGGAAGAACTGGCTGATGTTTTCCAATCTGACCTGCACAGCAAGAAATTAAGTAGCCGAGAGATGTTCCATCTACTGCTTTTGGGCTTTTTTGATACCATGACATTAAGTTGGCGAGTATTAGAAGAACACTATAAAGGAACACTTTTTCAGACAGGGTTTTCCCCAACTTCGGGCGGCATTGACCATAGTTCACTCAACGAACGATTGGAAAAAATGCCTATTGAGTTTTTTGAGTAGTTGCTCCAATTTAGCCTCTCTCTTTTAGAAAAATATTACACACTAAAAGATTATAAGCGGTACAATATTATCCGTTTTGACTCTACCTCAGTAACATTAAGTGCCAAGCTTCTTTCAGATGGATTGGCTGGTGCGGGCTACCCAAACAATAGTTCTAAACCTTGGAAGCAGGTTAAATTCAGTGTTGGGTTTAATGGTACTTGTGTTGTTAATGCCAAAGCATTTTTTGAGCAGGTTTACTATAGTGAAGATATCGCTCTTGCGGAAGTTATTTCAGAGACAAGTTTCAAGAAAAATGACGTCCTGGTGTTTGATAGGGGGCTTTCAGGCAAACAGCAGTTAAAAAAGCTAACTTTGGATAACATCAGTTTTGTGGACAGGCTCAAAACAAACACAGCATTCCAAGCGTGTGAGTCCTTGCCTTTTACCAAGCCACAGAAGAAAGAAAGCGACACCGTGGAAATCCTCGGAGACTCGTTGATCCATCGGATGGCCAATTTTCGAAAACCGATGGATGTACTTTTCAGGCTGGTCACTTGCAGGATAAAAGAAACGAACGAGGAAATGTACCTGATTACTAATATGCTCAACGTATCGGCTTTAGAAGTTGCCGACATCCTGCGGATTGTTGGGTATTATACCAAACGGTGGGTCATTGAGCGTTTTTACTATATATTAAAAAGTGGGATGAACATTGAGAAAATACAGATAGATGATTCTAAAAGGCTGAAAAACGTCTTGCAACTGTACTCCTTGATTGCATGGCACGTCTTAAAAGTCCATAAGCTTGGACAACAAGATTCTTAAGCCCCAGCAGTCGAATATTTTGAAGAAAGAAGCGTAGATCTACTACAAAAGGTGACAGGGAGGGAAATAAGTACCGTTTCAGAATTCATACAAGAACTCGTACAGCTTGCCGGATTCCAACCAACTAACCAACAAAGACATCCCGGAGAAAAAACGCTCTGGCAGGAAATTGTAATATTCAACAACATTATTAAAGGATTCGAGGCCGCTGAAAAATTTTATGAGACAGGATAAGGGTTGAACCTTCGGACGAGTGTCACACGAGTTTTACGTAAACTTGTTACAAGCCAAAGTTATTATTCTCGAAGTTCTTGAACCTTACAAACGCTTTCCAAATATAACAGAAAAAAGAAATCTGCTAATCATTAGTTATATCGCAAGACGTATTGCAACATTCCGCACAAATATCCTGTTGCATTTCATAAAGATATTCAGGTTCTTTGAAACCGAGAACTTGTTTAAATAGAAAACCCAAATTCACCGTGAAAAAAATCTCCTTCCTGCTGTTATTTGTTGTAGTGGCTGCCTGTAAAAAACAACCCGCTGTAACTATTCCCGTTTGGGAAAAGTACGACCAGTCGCCATTGGTTAACGACAGCCAAAAGAACGAATCGGAGCGGATGAAGTACCAACTCGTGCAATCACGGGTGCGGGACAGAAACGAGATTTGGAAGAATATTGGAAACCAGCTTAACGACTTTTCGGAGAAAGAGTACGAAGAATTGCATCCGTTAATTTTCAATCAGGATATTCCCACAATGCAAAGCCACATTGTAAATGGTAAGCTGACTTACAAAAAGTTAACGCAGTGGTATTTGTACCGAATCGTTCAATTTGAAAGCGATTCATCAAAATTCACCAATGCCGTTATTTCGCTCAATCCAAATGCCGTGCAAGAAGCGATTAAAAAGGACAAAGAACGTGGAGCTTTACAACATCCAATCTTTGGAATGCCGATTTTGATTAAAGACAATATCGGTTCTGACGGAATGCCAACCACCGCCGGGGCGGTTGCGTTCTTAGATAATAATGCACCGGACGCATTCATCGTAAAACAGATTAAATCGAAGGGTGGAATCATTCTCGGAAAAACGAATTTAAGTGAATGGGCAAATTTCCTCTGTGGTGTTTGCCCGAACGGTTACAGTGCGGTTGGAGGTCAAACGCTCAATGCTTACGGTCGCGGAAAGATTGATACGGGTGGTTCGAGTTCGGGAAGTGGCGTAGCAATGGCGGCAAATTACGCAGCTGCGGCAATTGGAACGGAGACATCAGGGTCCATTCTTTCGCCCGCAAGCTCGAGTTCTTTAGTTGGCTTAAAACCTACCGTTGGTTTGTTGAGTAGGGGAGGCATCGTGCCGATTTCGTCCACGCTGGATACGCCCGGCCCGATGACCCGAAATATTACTGATAATGCTATTTTATTGTCGGCAATGACGGGTGAAGATCCAAAAGATATTGCCACGAAAAATAATCCAAAAGACCGCATTTACTTTGAAGACTTATCGGGGAATTCTTTATCGGGAATTCGTTTTGGGGCATTCAAAAATTTCATGGAAGATGAGCTCTACCAAATAGCGATTGAACAAATAAAAACGCTCGGTGGCGAAGTGATTGAGTTTGAAGCCCCTAAAATTGAGCTGAGAAAATTCCTGACGTTGTTAAACGGTGATATGTTTGTTGACTTACCTGATTATATTGAAAATTATGCTTCTGAGAAAGTAAAGGTTAAAAATAACGCCGACGTCATGATGTTTAACTTACAAGACTCTACAAAACGGAGTCCGTACGGTCAAGCCCGGTTTGAAGGCGTAGTAAACGAAAATGTTAGTAAGGGAGAACTTGATGTAGTCAGGTACTTCCTGCATACCGAAGGTAAAAGGTATTTCGAAACACCGATGGATTCTTTAAACCTCGACGCCGTTTTGTCAATCAATAATTATTCGGCGGGCTTTGCGGCGGTTGCCAAATACCCCGCTATCACCATTCCGATGGGCTACGCCGAAGGAAATCAACCCGCTGGCATAACGCTTATTGTCCGTCCCTTTGAGGAGGGAAAACTGCTTAAAATGGGTTATGTTTATGAGCAGGCCACGAAGTTGAGAAAACCGCCAATCGGTTATTGAAACCTTGCGAGTGATTTTTTCATAGCCCGTTCAATTTGTTTAAATTCAAGAATTTCGTTCGCGACGTAAACAAATCCAATATCCTTGGGAGGAGTATCGGAAAGAAATTCTTTGTTCAAACGGTAAGCTTCCCGAATTCTTCTTTTTAATAAATTTCGGTCAACGGCTCGTTTAAATCGCCGTTTTGGAACGGAAATAAGAATTTGTGGAAGCGAACTTTCAGCATCTTGTCTTTTTAGATAAACCGCTTTTAGCGGATAGACCAGGAACGATTGATTTTCGGAATTATTTCGGTTAAATAATCCGTCAATTGACTTGACGTGGCAGAGTCGTTCGCTTTTTCTGAAGGTTGGTTTTATCATCAAGGAAATACTTCCGTAGGAGTAATATTTTAATAGAAAGCAGTAATCTAATAAAGTTTGAGTTCTATCGGAACGGCATGTAAAAGTATCGTACTTGCGGCACTAGATTGGCATGTTAAAAGATTTTGCTACGAATATTTTATCCCGATAGGATAATCCGCAAACTTCTTCAACAAATCTACTGATATTCACCTAATAAAAAAACCACTCGTTTCGGAGTGGTTTCAAACAAAAATAATGCTATTTAAGGCTTATTTGTGCGTCTTTTCATCAGATACAGTAAGTTTCGTTCTACCTTTGGCACGACGATTTCTTACTATGTTACGACCACCTGGAGTGGACATACGCTCACGGTATCCGTGCTTGTTCAGACGTTTTCTGTTCGATGGTTGGAAGGTACGTTTCATTATATTTGCGTTTTAATTTCTCGAATTCGTTTACAAATTTTTCGGGCTGCAAAGATAGGAACTCTATGGCAGACATCAAAATATTAATAATAAATGAACTATAAAATTACTGTTGAAGACCCAAATAACAAATATATTACTGTTGAAGCAACGCTTCATCATAATAAAAACGAAGAAATAGAAGTGCAATTACCCGCTTGGAGACCGGGAAGATACGAACTTCAAAACTTTGCTAAGAATATTCAAGCCTTTGAAGCTTTCACAAAAGACGGAATTTCACTTCAAACTAAGAAGACAACCAAAGACCGCTGGTTTGTGGACGCCCAAGGTAATAGCGAGTTGGTGCTTAAATACAAATATTATGCAGACCAAACGGATGCGGGCGGTTCCTACGTGGATAAGAGTTTACTTTACGTAAATCCAATCAATTGCTGCGTGTACGTTGAAGGCAGAATTGACGAAAAATGCACCGTTGCGGTTGAGGGACTTGAAAAACAAGAACTTGCCGGTGGCATGAAATCAACTTTCGAGAATGGTTTCCACCATTTTGATGCCGATGATTTTTATCATTTGACAGATTTGCCCTTTCTCCTCAGTGCAAAATTGCAGCACGAGGTGTACAAAGTAAATGACGTTCCGTTTCACATTTGGGTGGCGGGTCATTGTGAGATTCCGTGGGAACAGGTGTTAAATGATTTTCAGAAATTTACCCAAACTCAATTTGATGTTTTCGGTGAATTTCCGGAACCTGATTATCATTTTCTGCTGTGGGCTTTGCCAACGGCGTACTATCACGGCGTGGAGCACCGGAACTCAACTATGATGGTTTTGGGGCCGGATACTCAGCCATTTGATGAAATATACGGGGATTTACTCGGTCTTGCATCGCACGAACTTTTTCACGCCTGGAATGTCTGCAAAATTCGTCCAACGGAATTAACTCCTTACGATTATACGAAAGAAAATTATTTCGAAACGTGCTTTGTTGCCGAAGGAATCACCACTTTTTACGGAGACTGGATGCTTTACCGTTCGGGAGTTTTTGACGAAAATCAATACAATAAAGAACTGGAAACCTGTTATCGAAGACATTTTGAAACCGCTGACGAAGCAACCCAATCGCTGACTGAATCTTCATTTGATTTGTGGCTGGACGGCTACGCCCGTAGTGTTCCAAACCGAAAAGTTTCGGTATATCATAAAGGAGCAATTTCCGCTCAAATACTGCAATTCCAGTTGGAGAAAGTTGGAAAATCACTCGATGATGTGATGCAATTGATGTGGGAACGGTTCGGCAAATCCTTTGTGGGTTACAAGTTTGACGATTATAAAACCTGTTGTGAAGAAGTTATCGGGTATGATTTAAGCGAATACTTTGATAAATGCATAACCGGAACGGAATCATTGTGGGAGGATGTCAATGGTCTCTTGCAACCACAAAACTTAACGTTAAATAAACAGCAAGACGGGCGGGTTACGTTGGAAGTGCTACCGTAATTTGTACTTTTGTAAAAAAGCCCACCTCTTTTAAATTGCCGCTCGGATGACGTTTGAATTGACCAAAGAATTTATAGAAGACTTAGAACGCAAAATTGAAGGAAATGATAACGAAAGTTTAGTCGCGATTCTGGATGAACTATATCCGGCTGATATTGCTAGTATTTTGTACGAACTGGACGGTGACGATGCTTATTCTTTGTTTCAACTTATTCCTAATATTGATGAAGCCGCCGAAGTGCTTTCCAGTATTGATTCTGACGACCGGAGTAAGTTTGTCAGGGAGCATTTTACCATCGAGAAAATTGCCCGATACGTTAATCTATTCGACTCCGATGACGCTGTCGATTTACTCAATGATCAAAAAATTGAAGTTCGGGAAAAAGTAATTGCGATATTGCCCGACCGTGAACAGGCTCGTTTTATCATTGATTTAATGCATTACCCCGAAGATGTGGCGGGCGGTTTGATGCAGAAAGAGTTAGTGAAGGTAAAGATGTCGCAAACGGTGAGCGAGTGCATCGAGGAAATCAGAAACCAACTGGACGAAGTTGATAAAGTGTACGCCGTTTATGTGGTGGACGAAGAGAACGTTCTCAAAGGAATTGTGTCGTTAAAGCAAATTGTTCTTGCCCAAAAAGACACAAAAATAGAAAGTCTTTATAACGAAGACATCGTATTCGTAGAAACCACCCGACCGGGCGAAGAAGTGGCAGACTTGATGCAGCGTTACGATTTAGAAGCACTTCCTGTAGTGAATACTTTGGGGCGGCTTCTGGGAAGGATTACTATTGACGACGTACTTGACTTTGTGACCGAACAAGCCGAAGAGGATATGCAGGCAGTTACGGGTATTTCGGGTGAAGCCGACGAAGATGACACCGTTTGGGAAATTGCAAAAACCCGCTTGCCGTGGCTTGTAGTGGGTGTTTTGGGAAGTTTGATGGCAGCCACGGTTATCAAAGGTTTTGAGGAAACACTCATAAAAATAACCGCTTTGGCGATGTTCATTCCCATTATGGGTTCAACGGGTGGAAACGTGGGGATTCAAACCTCTTCATTAATTGTGCAAAGCCTTGCCGAACGCTCAGGGATTACTCCTACGCTCGGAGAACGACTATTTAAGGTGTTGAAAGTTGCGTTGCTGAACGGTCTCGTAATTGGTATTTTAACGGGATTTTATGTGTATGCCATAGGTGAACCAACGCTTTTTTGGGTGATCGGGCTTTCCTTATTGGCGGTTGTATTATTGGCATCGTTTATGGGAACCGTTACGCCAATTGTCTTGGATAAAATTGGGGTGAATCCTGCCGTGGCTTCGGGGCCTTTTATTACTACGGCAAATGACCTTATTGGAATCGGAACGTATTTTCTGATTGCCAATGCTTTGCTCAATATTTGAGTTATTTCTTCATATTAAAGTTTGGAATATCAGCGTACGGAACTAAAAAATCAATCGAGCCGCGAGCGTACGAAGCAACTTCGTAAGGGTTGTAAATACACCTGATTCCTTCGCGGATGATTCCCATTGCCTGTGGTAATTTGAAGCCTTCGTCAAATCAATAATCTTCCATTTTGAATTCGTAACCGGTTTCACTCATCATTGCTTTTCGTTTTTGATGAATTGTTTCTCAACGGCGTCGAGCAGCTCTTTATTATTTCCGAAAAGTGAATTGTAGGAAAGCGTATCTCCGGTTGTTAAATCAATAGTTGAAATTTGTGTAAAATAATTGGGGTGTGCCCCGCCCGTATACATATCGTAGTTGTGAATTAACGTGAGCATTTGTCGTCTTTGGTCAAGCATCAGCGTATCAGTTTCAAAGTTGTGACTCCAGATTCCGGTGTGCGGATATTCGGGAACTGCCGATTCTCTAGCCTACTGAAAGAATTCTTTGGCTATTTTTTTGAGTGGTTTTGTTTTACCCTGAACTGGTTCTGCTTCCCCAAAGCCATTATTTTAGGTTAAACTAAAGACGTACTCGTTTATGCATTTAGTTGCATTTTCGTTACCTCCCTCAAAAATGGGATAACGGAAAGCCATTGTTGAAAAGGCGGAATCTGTAGTGGTAATTCCATTCTTATCCTCAAACGTTTCTTCTGTAAATACAAACGAAAGTGGGGCATCCAGCTAGCTGGGCATTATTCTTGTCTACGTTCTTAGTGGCTTCGTTGCCGCAACTATAGAGCACCAAAGTAATAAAAATCAAGACAATGAGCCGTTTCATCAGTTCGTTTAATTAATAGTTGTAAATTTACGTAATTTAATAAGTCAACAAATACATGATTCTCCGTTTTACTTATTCCATACTATTTACTTTTACCGTCGTAGCGAATTCATTTGCACAATCGGTACTGAGTACCGCTGATTCAACCGAAAAGGTTTATGAGCTCTCAGTACTGAATCGTGAATCCGAACTAATTAAGTTAATTTCCGAACCCAAAAACGCCGTATTTCTCGCAGAGTTCGATTCACTTTATGGAGAATGGTACTACACCGAACACCTTTACGCTAAAGTTTTAGGTGAAAATATCGACGATTGGGAAATTGCCTTATTTGAAACCAGAAACGAGCAATTGGTGTACCTTAAAGCTCAAATTGCTCCGATGGGAATAACGGAGAGCTTTGCCTCACTGATTGAAAAAAGTATTAAATATAATTATTGGCACTTGGTTTTGGCGTACCCGATTTTACGAAGCAACAACGATACGAAATTCAAAAGGGTAGTCTCTTTACCACGGGTAATGACCGATGATTTTGAACTTGAATCGATCAATAAGTCAGAGGATTTAATACTTCCTGTTTACCGGAAATTACTGCCACTCTCAATTACATATTTCAACTCGCAGGATAAGCAATTTACCAAATACGCCGATCGCTCGAAACTTGTTAAAGACAAAACTGAATTTGCGGAGAAATACCTGAAAAGTAATTTGTTAGATTATTATCAAGCTGATTTAGTTGCTGAAAATTGTCCGTACCTCACGCCGTCGTCGGCACGTTATTTTATTAGCAATGTTTATAACGAAGCATTGCAAAAGCATTTACTCACAATTTGTGACGAAACACTGAACCGAAAAGAAGTTGCTGAAAAGCCAAAATCGGCGAAGGGGAAATCGAGTATTAATCTTCCCAGAATAATGTCTTTAGATGATAAATCTTTTGATTTTTCCGCTTATAAAGGCAAAGTGGTGTATGTTGATTTTTGGGCGAGTTGGTGCGGTCCGTGCCGAAAGGAGTTTCCTAAATCAAGGGAAATGCACGAATCGCTGACCGATAAACAACGTAAAGACATCGTTTTTCTGTATATTTCTATTGATGAAAGCCTCGAAGCCTGGAAAGAAGCGGTAGAGAAATTAAAGTTAGAAGAGTTTGGTGAAAATGGGCACTCGTACGAAGTGAGCGGAAGGTACGGCATTCGCACAATTCCTCGTTATATGATTATTGACCAAAGTGGTGAGATTGTAGAAATGGAAGCCACCCGCCCGAGTAATCCTGAAACTTTGCAGAGACTTTTGAAGTTAATTGAGAAATGAGCATTATCTAATATTTTATAGAAATTTGCTCGAAGCCCATAAATTATAAACGCTATGTTCAAGTACATATTTATCGTAATTATTATTCTGATTCTAATTCCTCAGGTTCGCCGTTGGCTATTCTGGATGATTGTTGGTAAACAGCTGATGAAAGAGCAGAAGAAGAGGCAAAGTCAATATAAATCGACCGCCAAAAAGAAAGACGATGTCAATATTGATTACGTACCTGGTGACGGAAAGAAAGACGGGTTTAAAGGCGGTGAGTACGTTGATTACGAGGAAGTTAAGGATTGATTGATGCCTATATTTAGCTATCCGGTTCTCGTTCTTTTTATTGTGACCAAACCTTCGTTTACTTACTAAATTTACTTATGTTCACTATGTTTGTTACCCCCAAAAAACTAAACGGTAGTGCTAACCTAGGCGTGCTCATTCTACGCATAACATTAGGTGTTCTGATGCTTACGCACGGTTACCCCAAATTTGAGAGGATGCTTTCGGGAGATATGTCTTTCGGGAATCCCATTTTTTTGGGCGAAGAACTTTCACTCATTCTGACAGTTTTTGCAGAGTTCGTTTGTTCCATTTTACTTATTTTTGGTCTGCTAACTCGTCCGGCAGTCTTCTTTTTGGCTTTTACCATGGCGGTTGCTGCTTTCATTGTTCACGCCGATGATGGAATTGGAAAGCAGGAAAAAGCCCTGACGTATTTGGCTGGTTACGTTTGCCTTTGGTTCACCGGACCCGGTAGATATTCTGCTGACGAAAAGTTTTTTTGAGTTCGTTGCAATATTATTTCTGATGGAAGTGTTCATTCAGAACCTTGACAAGGTAATCTGCTTCTGCGTCATCTACTTCAAGTGCGAAGGAATATGTCTTC
Source organism: Spirosomataceae bacterium (assembly GCA_047630355.1). GTDB lineage: Bacteria > Bacteroidota > Bacteroidia > Cytophagales > Spirosomataceae > JANQUM01. Next base: position 20,004 of record JBLHXN010000058.1, read on the forward strand.
ATGCCGTAATCAAATTTGACTTTTCCCGGTCCAAAACCATACGCAGAAAACTTATTTTTGCCAAAAGCTATATCGTTTCCATATTCAGTTCGGAAATTTTTCAAATAGGTTTTGTTCAACTTTTGTTTTAGCCCAATTCCGAATACTGTCTTCCCAAAATGAACTACATCAGTATTTGAATTTAATCGAATTACCTCAGTACCGAACACTCTTCCCCAAGAGATTAAGACAAGCAGAAATAATGCACCAATAATAAATAGTACAAACCAAAAGTAGAAAGAGGTCTTACTATCTCCCGAAACGGCCGTAGATATTAGTTCAATTGAACCTAAGGCAGAAATCCACGCAAGAAAATACATGAAGATAATCATAAGTATTACCCAATTTTTCTTTGAAGGAACTTTCATTTCAAACTCAGTGGAAGTTTGCAGAACGTGAACTTTACCGTTTTACAATATTTAGACACTGTGTTCTGATTTTATAATTTCAATAAATATTCTTCGATAACAGGTGGGAGATGTTCGTGTTCTAATTTTTGGATTTTTGTAGCTATATCAACGGCCGAATCGGTTGGTGAAACTTCGCATTTTGCCTGAAAAAGGATTTCCCCCTTGTCGTATTCTTCGTTTACCAAGTGAATGGTAATTCCCGATTCTGTTTCTTTATTGGCCACCACGGCATCATGAACGTGGTGTCCCCACATGCCTTTTCCGCCGTATTTTGGTAATAATGCAGGGTGGATATTGATAATTTTATCGGGGAATGCTTTGAGTAAATTTTCAGGAATAAGCCATAGGAAACCCGCTAAAACAATGTAATCAATGTGCTGATTCACAAGAAGTGCTACGATTTTATCAGTTTTTGCGAAAGGTGATTTGCTGAAAACAACCGTTGGAATTCCAAGTCGAAACCCTCGCTCAATTACTCCGGCATTTTTATTATTAGTGAGAAATAGTGAGACGTTTACGAGTTTGCTTTCGGCGAAATACTCCGTTAGTCTTTCTGCGTTGCTGCCGCTTCCCGATGCGAATATGGCGATGTTTTTCAAATTATTTTAGGGGTTTTTAGTTCTAAGTTTCAGTTCAGGTTCGCGAACTTCTTGATTCTCAAATCACCATCATGGAGCAAATTCCAAGAATCATAATGATTTTACAAAACCGGCTTAAAAAACTGTAGTGAGCTTTACGATCGGCACGATAGAGTTTGTAGATCAGCCACATGACCGGAATTCCCAACAGAAGGAAAATTGCCATTACACGGTCGTTGTTCAGCTTCCACCCAATTGATAGTACAATAAGTATGAAGCCCGCCAGTAGAAAGTACACAAACTTTTTCGTTTTTGGGATTCCCCAAATAATTGGCAGCGTGCGGCAACCGTATTTTTTATCGCCCGGTACGTCTTCCATGTCTTTGATTACTTCGCGAATAAGCGTGATACCGAAAGCAAATACAGCGTAAATATTGATGAGCAAATCACTGCCGGGGTAGTACACCGCCATCACTAATAGCGATGCTCCCGTTAGAGCGGCAACTAGGAAATTTCCGACAAACGCTAATCTTTTGAAACGTTCGGCGTAGAACCAAAGGCACGTAACCGCGATAAAGTTAACGATGAATACTTTTATGGATACCACGAAACCAATCAGAACTCCGAGTACGTTCAGCGTTTGGTGAATAATTATTGCCCAGCGTCGTTTGACTACCCGACCGATAATAACTTCGTCAGGTTTGTTGATTAAGTCAATTTTAACATCAAAATAATCATTGATAATATAACCTGCTGCTGCAATTAGCACGGTAGAAAGTGTAATGAGAAGCTGGTTTTGGTCAAGTAAATGGTATTTCCAGTGAAATGCGGGACCGACCAAAAATACCTTTGCCAAATACTGCGTAAACACAATAATTAACAGGTTCTGCCAGCGAATCAGTCGTAAAAACGAAATGAGGTATAGATTCAAAGCCCTTAAATTTTATGCAAATTAGTTTAAATAATGCTCTCACGAAAACAAAGAGTTTAGATTTACGCTTATGGAATCATTTGTGCCATCTATGGTGTTTAAATACCAATTACTTACAACGATTTTACGCTTCGATACGAAAAATATGAATATTGGCATTGTGTGTTACCCAACGTTTGGCGGCAGCGGCGTAGTTGCCACTGAATTGGGAAAAGCTTTAGCTAAAAAAGGGCATAAAGTTCACTTTATTACATACACGCAGCCCATTCGGTTGGATTTCTTTAATGAAAACCTCTTTTACCACGAAGTCAATATCACTTCGTACCCGCTGTTTCAATACCCGCCTTACGAGTCGGCTCTGGCAAGCAAAATGGTAGATG
>JBLHXN010000059.1:0-21660 GCA_047630355.1 Spirosomataceae bacterium
CCTTTTGAGACCCCAACTAAACGTTGAAACTCCTCAGGACTTCGATTTTTATATTGTCCAAAAATATCCATAAGACAAAATTACTCATAGCTTTGGTGATCAGAAAAATAAATAGGAAAGAAGTCTATTGGGTCAAACTCCTTTCCCGTGAAATCGACTCAAAAACGGTTTTCCTTTCGGGTACAAGCGTTTCCAGATACAACAAAACCGATTCTTTCGGAACGTGCCGAATGTAATCGTCAAACGCCGGGTTAAGTGGCACATTCAGCTTTTTTCGTAACCGGATATGCTCCTTATGTACGTCTTCTTGAAGGGAATAACTATTGTAATAAGCACCGCTGTTTTTTATTTTGTCTTCCAGCAAACTCAACGCTTTTGCTGGATTCCTTTTCTTTTCAAAGAAAGCAATCACCGGATTCGTCAACGTGTTGAATACCCCGTGCCACTCCGTAAGCAAGCTTTCCATTTCTTTTTCCGTGAGAGCAGGAGATAACAATTCATAAATTTTCAAGGCTTCGTTTCCTGAAAAATTAAAAGTCTCCAACGACAGGAAGTAAGGTTTGATTTCCTCTACAATATCAGGTGTTAAATAACCTTCTACCTGAATGTACATATCGTCAAAAACGCCGTAGCTCATTCCATTGATGGCATCATACAAGTTCAGGATATTTTTCACTTTGTCTTTGACGGGCAATAAATTTACAAAGGCGATGCAGTAATCAACAAATTCTTCGTTTTCGTAAGCATCTTCCCCGTAATCGTGACTGTATAACCCGCCTTCCTCCATTAATTCGTCAGTGCGGTTGATAAATCGGGTGAGCAATTCACAGACTTCGTCGGGTTTGCTGTTCCAAACGCCCCGTACTTCGTTGAGTGCCTCCATCATGCCGGGTTCATAATAACCGAATTCGTATTGCCAGTCTTGGGCGAGGTGGTTGTTTATTTTCTTTTTTGCTTTTAATAGTGCGTCCTCGTGCAAGCTGCTCGAACCGTGCTTCAACTCAATTTCTTTTCTAAAAGTGTTGGTTGCCAGTTTTCTGACAAGTTCCTTTAATTCTTCCGTTGAAAGGCTGTCCAGATATTTTTCAAAAATGCTGTTCGGGTTGGCAGTTTGTCTAAAGGTTTTATTGATTTTCTCAAACGGTGAATAACTGCTTTGTAACGCCAATTCTTCCGCGAGATTTGTTTCGATTGCTTCAAGCAGAACCGCCACGATATGTTTACAGATACCGCCCCACTCTGAAGCGTACGGGCAGGAGCATTTAGCATGTACATCGCTGCTTTTTTCAACTAACCGGACGTTGTATTTATACGAACCGCTCACTCGGGCGTGGACTTCCCCGGAAGATTCGATACTGATATTCCCAACGCAGCCATCGTTAAAATAATCTTCGCCCCGGCTAAAAATCATACTGCCCGCTGCGGCACGGAGGTCATCTTCAGAAAGATTTCTCATGTAGTGTTCAAGCGTTGACCGGGATCGTAGTAGTTCCATTGATTATGCTTTGTTTTGAATAAGTTTGGGTTTTGATACGGTATTTGCGTATTCTCCTATCTCCTATCTCCTATCTCAAAATCAACTAATCTTACTCCAATACGTATCGCTATCTGAGAAGTTTTCGACCTGGCGTTTGACGGGAGCGTTTTCGGGGAGGTTGAGGTCGGGGTCTTGTTCTAAAAGTTCGATTACGTCTTCGCGGGCTACGGTCAGGATACGTCCGTCTCGGGCGAGATTCGCTACTTTCAAGTCAATGATTCCGCTTTGTTGCGTTCCGGTAATGTCACCGGGACCACGGAGTTCTAAATCAACTTGGGCGATTTCGAAACCGTTATTCGTCGAAACCATCGTTTGTATTCGCTTGCGGGTATCGGCACTGAGTTTCAGGCTCGACATCAAAACACAATACGATTGACTTCCGCCCCGCCCCACTCTTCCGCGTAGCTGATGGAGCTGCGACAAGCCAAAACGCTCAGCATTTTCAATGACCATCACGGTGGCGTTCGGTACATCTACACCCACTTCAATTACCGTGGTGGCGACCATTATTTCGGTTTCGCCGCGTTTGAAACGTTGCATTTCAAAGTCTTTATCTTTCGCCTTCATTTTACCGTGAACAATGCTCAATTGTGCTTCGGGGAACGCCCGTTCCACGCTTTCGTAACCATCCATGAGGTTTTTGTAATCCAGCTTTTCGGATTCTTCAATGAGCGGATAAACGATGTAAACCTGCCGCCCTTCGGCGATTTGGCTTCGGATAAAGCCAAAAACTTCCAGGCGATGGCTGTCGTATTTGTGTTTCGTGACAATCGGTTTTCTGCCTTTCGGTAATTCATCGATTTCTGAAATATCGAGATCACCGTAAGCAGCCATCGCAAGCGTGCGGGGAATGGGCGTGGCAGTCATGACCAAAAAGTGCGGGTGAATGCGTTTGTTTTTCTCCCAAAGCTTTGCCCGTTGAGCTACACCGAAGCGATGTTGTTCGTCAATAATACACAATCCAAGATTCCTAAATTGCACTATATCTTCAATCAACGCGTGCGTTCCGACGATGATTTTAATGTCGCCGTTTAACAGCCCTTCGTGAATAAGCATCCGTTCCTTTTTCTTCGTCGAACCCGTCAGTTTTGCAATACCGATTCCCATCAGATCGGCGTATTTTTTCAGTCCGTCGTAATGTTGAATGGCGAGGATTTCCGTCGGTGCCATCATACACGCCTGAGCATCGCCGTCAATTGCGACGAGCATGCAAATAAAACCCACGATGGTTTTTCCGCTTCCCACATCTCCCTGCAACAAGCGGTTCATTTGTCTGCCGGAACGGAAGTCCCGCACAATTTCTTTGACCACCCGAACCTGAGCGTTCGTCAGTTCAAAAGGCAAATGGTTTTCGTAGAAATCAGTTACTAATTCGGTGTTACCAAAAACCTGCCCGGGATAATCCTCCCGGCGAGTTAATTTGTTCATCACCAACCGCAATTGGTTATAAAATAATTCCTCAAACTTTAACCGCCGGTTTGCCTGATGCAGAGCGTCAAAATTGAGCGGCAGATGAATATGATACAGAGCTTCCTGCTTAGAAATAAGTCGGTATTTCTTAATCAGCGATGCAGGCAACGTTTCCCGGATATGCGGCAGGGCTTGTTCGATGAGCGTTTTCATCCAACCGCCAATCATCTTTCCATCAATGTACCTCCGGCGGAGTTTTTCGGTCAACGGGTAAACGGGCTGAAAATATCCCCGCTGTGAATTTTCTTGCGTCAATGGATCGATTTCGGGGTGGGAAATGGAGTATCTTCCGTTAAAAAGTGCCGGTTTCCCGTAGATAACGTAATCGGCGTTTTCTTTTAGCCTTTTCTCCATCCACGCTACGCCCTGAAACCAGACGAGTTCGATATCGCCCGTTCCATCGGTGAATTGAGCAACGAGTCTTTGCTTAAATTTTTCTCCAATTTTCTCAATGCTCCGAATCCGCCCTTTTACGTGAGCGGCGTCCATATCAGCCGTTATTTGCGAAATTAGATGAAACTGCGTACGGTCTTCGTGCCGGAAAGGATAATACTCCAGCAAATCCCCAAATGTGAAGATATTAATCTCTTTGTTGACAACTGCAGCTCTCTGAGTTCCGACGCCTCGCAGGAACTCTATTTTTTTATCGAAAAATGATGACATCTGACAAAATTAACCAACAATGGAGAAAAAACTAGTTCAGTTCCTATATTTGTAAGATTTGCCCCTAAACTAAAAACCTAACTTATGCCCAAATCTACGCAAGATAAAGTATTTGATGAACCTCAAAAAGCAGCTGATTTTAAATTCGGTGAAAAAGTAGTTTCTGTCTTCGATGATATGGTTACCCGGTCGGTGCCGTTCTACTTAGAAATGCAACGCATGATGACCGAAGTTGCCGCCGATTACGCAGTACCGGGAACGAATGTCTATGACTTGGGCTGCTCTACGGGCACTACGCTTATCAATTTAGATAAAGTGCTGCCGCAAGACGTAAAATTTATTGGCATTGATGACAGTAAAGAGATGCTCAAAAAGTGCGACGATAATTTCAAATCAGAAGGTTTGACCCGTGCGTACGAACTTATCGAAACCGACATGAATAAAGGCATCAAACTTGAGAATGCCTCGGTGGTGGTAGTTTGCCTTACGCTGCAATTCATTCGCCCACTTTACCGGGAGAAGATTCTAAAACAGATTTACGAGAACATGAATGAAAACGGCTGCCTCATTCTGATCGAAAAAGTGCTGGGCGAAGATTCGATGTTCAACCGTCAGTTTATCAAATATTACTACGATTTTAAACGCCGGAACAGTTACAGCGAAATGGAGATTTCGCAAAAGCGGGAAGCTCTCGAAAACGTATTAATTCCTTACAAATTTATGGAAAACCGCGAGCTACTGCAAAAAACGGGCTTCCGTTACATCGAAACGTTTTTCAAATGGTATAACTTCTGCGGCCTCGTGGCTGTAAAGTAAAATCTCTCCTTTCACTCTATTTACCAGACACTACAAATGGTCAAAATTGGCAATATTCTCTACCACAACCGTAACTGGCTGTTCCCCATCTTTTATATCTTTTTATTCATCCCCTCACCGCAAGTTTTCGATCACCCTACCACCGCAATTATTATCGGAATAGTTGTTGCTCTTGTTGGGCAAATCATCCGCGTAGCTACTATTGGCTTGGTTTATATTATTCGTGGGGGAAAAAACCGCCGCGTTTACGCCGAAGATTTAATAACAACGGGCATTTTTGCCCATTGTCGGAATCCGCTTTACGTAGGAAACATACTAATTTTAATAGGTTTGGGAATTGCCTCGAACTCGTTGCTTTTCATGGCGATTATCACGCCGCTTTTCCTGTTCATTTATCAGGCAATTGTTAGGGCAGAAGAGAACTTTTTGAGTAATAAATTCGGAACAGGGTTTGATGCTTATTGCAAAGACGTAAACCGCTGGATACCATCTTTACAAGGTCTCGGCGATACATTAAACAGTATGAAGTTTAAATGGAATCGGGTTATTATTCGTGAATACAACGCCACGTTTATTTGGATGCTTGGGGCAACTTTAGTAGTCGCGATGCACTTTTACCGGAATCCGGTGTTGTACGATTTTGAAGGGAATAAGTTGATTTTCATTAGCGTAATAATCGCATTGGCGACAATGTACCTTACGGCTCGTTATTTGAAAAAATCAGGGACTATCACAAGCGACTAATTTGCGGCATTTCGTCTCCGCAAGGTTCACCCACCGTTCTGCCGCACGCCCCGCAAACGGCTCCTTCTTTTTGGAGCATTGGGTTGTTGCTCGCACAGGTTCCTTTAAACTCGCCGCCCTTCACGAACAGAATTCGTAGGCAAAACAAGAATAATGCAAATAGAATAACTCCGGTGGTGACCAATAGTAATTTTATCATAGGCTTTTTGAAAATTATTCCAAATATTATTTTGCAATATTTGGAGAAATAGTTTAAATTTAAAAGTAATTTCCTAAATTAACAATCTTTCTCAACCTAAAAATAAAACTACGCAAACATGGCAAAAGTTCGGGACATCCTCGCTCAAAAGAAAATCCAGCACATTATCAGTGTACAACCCACCACCACCGTTATTGAAGCGTTGGGAATTATGTCAGAAAAGAATATCGGAGCAGTCGTCGTGATGGAAAACGATAAACTCATCGGGATATTTTCAGAACGTGATTACGCCCGAAAAGGAATTGTGCAAGGTAGAAAAGCCAAAAGCACCTCCATGTCTGAAGTAATGACTCCGAAGGTTTTTACCGCTGAACCAGACATGACCGTTCGGGATTGTATGCAATTAATGAGCGACAATCATTTTCGTCATTTACCCGTAATGGAAAATGATAAAGTTGTGGGAGTTTTAAGCATAGGCGATATTGTGAATAACCTCATCACCGAGCAACGCCAGCACATTACTTTTCTAGAAAGTTATATTTCGAGTTGAACTACTAAAACGAACTTTTTAAAGTGCAGAAAGCCTCTGCGTTCGCAGCGAAGGAGCTTTTATTTTGACCGTTAAATAAGTTTCGTGTAAAATGCGTGAAAACCCAGCACTCAAATCCGCTACATGTGTGAACAAATTCACGAATGTAGCCGTGAAAGTTTTCTCTACAGTTTTAATTTTATCGTCTACCTTGAACGTTTCTGTAGTTGCTCAAAACCGAAAGGGGCAAATTGAAATCAATACTCTTTTGAACCCGTGGGCACTTTTTCTTTCAAAAAGTTACTGTATACAATACGAGTAATTTCTTTCCCCGCAATACTCAGTAACCGCCACGGCGGGTTATCAAGGAACTGATCTCGGACAATCATACTTTTCAAATTCTACGTCGAAAGGGTATCGGGGCGATATTGGCTTTAGGAGATACCACAAAGGCGAAACGCAACGAATTTCCAGGACGTTCGTCGGAACAAATTTCACAGTTGAAAAGAGTACATCCGTTTACGGGAACGTGGAAATGTGGAAGTCCCAATGGACTCATTAAGTGCTTCAGGTTTCAGTTTTAAACCTGAACTTGTTGCCGGATTTAAAGTGATTATTCTAAAGTGGATTATTCTCACTCCTGCCGTTAGTTTACGTTATTATTTCAGCACCATAAACCGGAAAAGTTTGACGTACAACCCGAAATACTGGGCGTACGACGACTGGGACAATGGATCACAAGCATGGTACGACAACCGCCGCACCGATGTAGATGTGTTTGACTACCGCAAAGGACTTGCTCCCATAATTTACCTAAACCTTGGAGCGATGGTAAAAATCTAAAACCTGTATTATTAGCTACCAGTTTATTTCCAACGTTTTTCGGCAAAAAAGGTCTACCATAAAAGACAACCGAAACCATCAACCTTTCGGATCAAGTGACTTGTCCAAACGCACTTTGTTCATCTTGTTCCAGTTGGGAAATAATTAAACCGGAAAATGACACATGAGAACTCGAACTTTGCTGCGGTGTTCAAAGTCGTTATTATCGCTAAAATTACAATTGAGAAAAGTCGCTATTTAGTACCAAATGGTTACAGAATCAAACATAATTTTAACTCTACGGAGTACTTACAATTAGTTCGCAGAGTGTTCGTGGAATAATTTTAAACAGTTTGGCTTGGATAATTCATTGAATTCACGTTGATTTGGAGTGTAGATGCCTGTTTTAGCGAATTTTCGCTAAATAGTCTAAAATAAACTCTCTAGAATCCAACTCCATGTCTAACCAGCTCAATAAATTCAGTAAAACGCTTACACAAGACGTAAGTAATCCCGCCGCTCAAGCCATGCTTTACGCTATCGGCATGACGGAAGACGATCTCAAAAAACCACAAATCGGTATTGCTAGTACAGGCTACGAAGGAAACCCCTGCAATATGCATTTAAACGGGCTTTCCGTTCACGTAAAAAAAGGAGTTCAGGAGAATGATTTAATCGGATTAATTTTCAACACAATTGGCGTTTCTGACGGCATGACTAACGGAAATGATGGCATGAGTTTCTCACTTCCGAGCCGTGATATTATCGCCGATTCCATAGAAAACGTAGTTTCTGCTCAGTGGTACGATGGCATAATTGCCGTAGTAGGTTGCGATAAGAATATGCCCGGTGCTGTTATGGCAATGGCTCGCACAAATCGCCCCAGTATTATGGTGTACGGCGGTACAGTCAAAACGGGAAAATGGAAAGGCAAAAAACTTGACATTGTTTCAGCCTTTGAAGCTTACGGACAAAAAGTTGCCGGAACAATTTCCGAAGAAGATTATAAAGGAATAATCCAAAACTCGATTCCCGGACAAGGAGCTTGCGGCGGAATGTACACTGCTAACACGATGGCGTCTTCTATCGAAGCAATGGGATTGAGTATTCCGAACAGTTCATCATATCCCGCAACGCACGAAGGGAAAAAAGCCGAATGCGTTGCGATTGGTGCGACAATGAAAATTTTACTCGAAAAACAGATTCTTCCCCGCGATATTATTACCAAAAAATCACTTGAAAATGCCTTGACAATGGTGATGGCTTTGGGTGGTTCTACTAATGCAGTCTTGCATTATCTTGCTATTGCTCACTCGGCGGGTATTGAATTAACACTAGAAGATATTCAGAAGGTTTCTGACCGCACGCCTTTCATTGCTGATTTGAAACCATCGGGCAAATACTTCATGGAAGATATTCTGGAGTTGGGCGGCGTTCCAGCGGTGATAAAATACCTACTTTCGGTTGGCATGATTCATGGAGATTGTATAACCTGTACAGGAAAAACCATTGCCGAAAACTTAGAAGACGTTCCTGACTTAGATTTTGACAAACAAAAAATAATTCTACCGATAGAATCTCCGATTAAAAAGACCGGACACATTCAAATCCTTTACGGAAACCTTTCAGAAACTGGAAGCGTAGCAAAAATTACTGGAAAAGAAGGACTGAAATTTGAAGGTCCCGCAAAAGTTTGCGACAAAGAAGAAGAAATGCTTGAAGCTTTCGCCAACGGCGAAATCAAAGCCGGACAAGTAGTGGTAATTCGTTACGAAGGTCCCAAAGGTGGACCCGGAATGCCCGAAATGCTGAAGCCAACCGCCGCCGTAATGGGTGCCGGACTTGGCGATAAAGTAGCTATGATTACCGACGGACGATTCTCCGGCGGAACGCATGGCTTCGTGGTTGGACACATAACTCCTGAAGCCTACGAAGGTGGCACAATCGGGTTAGTAGAAGACGGAGATTTAATAACAATAGATGCTGAAAGCAGGGAATTAACCGTCCATGTTTCGGAAGAAATACTAGCTGAACGCAGAAAAAATTGGAATCCACCAACGCCGCCATTCACCGAGCACGGAGTTTTACGCAAATACGTAAAGTGCGTTTCAGGAGCCGAAAAAGGCTGCGTAACGGATTTGTAGGATTCCTGAGATAGAAATAAACACATTTTGTTCTAACAAAATGAGAAAACTCCTCCCCTATGAGGGGAGGCCGAAAAGGGGTTTTGAGAACAAATTAAGAAATTTACAGAAGAATAAAATGGGCAATTACACCGAATTAGAAATAGCAAAAGAAGCGATTGAAGAGAGAGAAATTACCGGTACACCCGCACCAGATTTTATTAGCGGAAGCAAAGCCCTGATGGAATGTCTAATCGCCGAAGGAGTTGATACCATTTACGGTTATCCCGGCGGAGCAATCATGCCGGTTTATGATGCCTTGTATGATTACATGGATCGAATCAACCACGTGCTGGTTCGTCATGAGCAAGGAGCTTCTCACGCCGCCGAGGGCTACGCCCGCACGAGTGGCAAAGTGGGCGTTTGCATGGCAACTTCGGGTCCGGGTGCAACGAATTTAGTAACTGGCATCGCCGATGCTATTATTGATTGTACACCCATGGTCGCAATTACCGGACAAGTAGCTTCTAACCTTTTAGGAACCGATGCTTTTCAGGAAACGGACGTAATTGGTGTAACTGCTCCGGTTTGTAAATGGAATTATCAAGTAGTTGACGCCAACGAAATTCCCGAAATAATGGCGAAGGCATTCTTTATTGCCCGTGCCGGAAAACCAGGACCTGTACTAATTGACATCACGAAAGATGCTCAGGTGTCTTTAATGACTAAGAAATTTGAGTATAAAAAAGTCCATCGTTTAGCGGGTTACCATCCCCGAAGAACACCAAAGCAAGAACAAATAATCGCCGCTGCCGAACTGATTAATTCCGCAAAAAGGCCCTATATATTAGTAGGACACGGAGTATTGATTTCGGAGGCAATGGAACAATTCAGAGCTTTTGTTGAAAAAACGGATATTCCCGTTGCGAGTACACTATTGGGTATTTCAGCATTGCCGAACGACCACCCAAATTATATGGGATGGCTCGGAATGCACGGCATGTACGCACCCAACGTAATGACCGATAAGTGTGATGTAATCATTGCCATTGGAATGCGTTTCGATGACCGTGTTACGGGCGATGCCACCAAATTTGTGCAGCAGGCAAAAATTGTTCACCTCGAAATTGACCCCGCCGAAATTGACAAAATAAAGAAAGCTCACGCTCCCGTGGTGGGCGACGCTAAAGAATCGCTGGAGTTATTAATGCCTTTGGTAAATAAGAAAGATTTATCGGCGTGGAAACAGCAATTTCGTAATCTTGAACCCGAAGAACACGCAACGGTAAGTGCCCGAGATTTGAAGCCCGAAGGCGGGATAAAAATGGCGGAAGTTATCAAAATGGCCTCGGATAAAACTGAAGGAAACTCTTGCATTGTTGCGGACGTAGGTCAACACCAAATGACCGCAGCACGTTATTACGAATACAAAAAACCGCACTCCTACGTCACTTCAGGGGGTTTAGGCACGATGGGATTTGCCTTGCCAGCAGCGTTGGGAGCTAAAATGGGAGACCCGAGCCGGGATGTGATTGCTGTTATCGGTGACGGTTGTTTTCAAATGACTTTACAAGAACTCGGTACGATTGTTCAAAACAAGATTCCGGTAAAGATCATCATTCTCAACAACAGCTTTCTGGGAATGGTACGGCAATGGCAACAACTATTTTTTGAGCGTCGGTACTCCTTCGTGGATTTACAAAACCCTAATTTTGTGATGATTGCAAAAGGTTTTGGCATGGACGGCCACACGTGCGAAGAACGCGAAAACCTCAGCGATTCGCTCGATAAAATGCTCGCTCACGATGGTCCATACTTACTGGAGGTCATCGTAGAAAAAGAAGAAAACGTTTTCCCTATGGTTCCGAGCGGCGGCAGCGTTTCGCAGATACGGCTTTCGTAAATGATATCAGAAACCCCACACGACATCCGAAAAAACATGACCTACACCATCTGTGTATTTACCGAAAACAGCATCGGGCTGTTGAATAAAATAACAATCATATTTACGCGTCGGCGAATAAATATTGACAGTCTTACCGTTTCCGAAACTGAGCGGGAAGGCATTTCTCGTTTTACGATTGCCATCGAACACGAAAAGCGGGAGGAAGTAGAAAAACTTGTGCGGCAAATTCGTAAAATAGTGGAGGTTTTGGCGGTATTTGGTTACATCAATGATGACATTGTTTACAACGAAATTGCGTTGTTCAAAATCGGCACGCCGCTTGGCTCTGAACCGTTAGATATCGACACCATTAACAAAACCTACAAGGCTTGGGTGGTGTATTGGCAACTGGATTACGTGGCGATTCAGAAAACTGGGACAGAAGAAGAAATCAAGGAATTTTTCGAGTATATAAAGCCTTACGGAATTATAGAATTTGTTCGATCGGGACGAATAGCCGTCAGCAAAACTCCAAAGGGGTTAGTAGAATACTTACCCAACGACATGGAATGGGAAATGATGACGTTTTGAAGATTACTAAGATAAAATTCAGGACTGAAGTGATAATCACATAATTGGCAAGATTGAAAAACTACTTCTAAAAGTTATAAGTGGAAGTTCTGATACTAACATCAGTTTTCAGGAATTAGTATCGCTTTTAACTAACTTAGGTTTTGAGCAAAGAATAAAACGAAGCTATCATATATTTTATAAATCTGATGTTGTCAAAGTCATAAACATTCAGCCTAATGAGAAAAAGGCAAAACCCTATCAGGTAAAGCAAGTAAGAAACCTTTTGATAGAATATAAAATGATTGAGCTATGAAATCAAAATACAAAATCATGATTTACTGGAGCGACGAAGACAACTCTTTTATAGCCGAAGCCCCTGAGTTAGCAGGCTGTATGGCTGACGGGGAAACCTATTTGGAAGCGGTTGAGAATATCCAAACTGTTACTCAAGAATGGGTTGAAATAGCAAAAGAATTAGGTAGAGAGATTCCAAAACCTAAGGGCAAGTTGATGTACGCCTAAAACAAATTAAAAACATAAAATCTTTTAATCAATAATTTACTCAAACACAGAAAATGGCACAATTAAACTTTGGCGGTGTAGAAGAAACCGTAGTAACCCGCGAAGAATTTCCTTTAGAGAAAGCAAGAGAAGTACTTTCTACAGAAACTATCGCCGTGATTGGTTACGGTGTACAAGGACCGGGTCAGGCAATGAATATGCGTGATAACGGATTGAACGTAATCGTGGGTCAACGTAAAGGAAAGACTTTCGACAAAGCTATCGGTGATGGCTGGGTTCCGGGCGAAACGCTTTTTGAAATCGAAGAAGCTCTTGAAAAAGGAACAATCATTTGCTACCTACTTTCGGATGCCGCTCAAATTGAACTTTGGCCAACCGTTAAAAAGCACCTGACCGAAGGAAAATCATTGTATTTCTCGCACGGTTTCGGAATTACTTATAAAGAAAAAACGGGCATTATTCCTCCAACAAACGTGGACGTATTCTTGACCGCTCCGAAAGGTTCAGGAACGTCGCTTCGTCGTTTATTTGTGGAAGGAAAGGGCTTGAACTCCTCGTTCGCCGTCTATCAGGATGCTACGGGAAAAGCCCGTGAGAAGTGCATCGCTATGGGAATTGGCGTTGGTTCGGGTTATTTATTCGAAACTGATTTCTATAAGGAAGTAACCTCTGATTTAACTGGAGAGCGTGGCACACTGATGGGTTGTATTCAAGGTATTTTCGCTGCTCAATACGAAGTACTTCGTGCAAACGGACATTCACCATCAGAAGCGTTTAACGAAACTGTTGAAGAACTAACGCAGTCACTTATGCCACTCGTAGCCGAAAACGGCATGGATTGGATGTACGCCAACTGCTCAACTACCGCCCAACGTGGTGCCCTTGACTGGTGGAAGCCTTTCCGCGATGCAACGAAGCCGGTTTTTGAAGAACTATACGAATCGGTGAAATCACAAAAAGAAGCTGAAGTCTCTATTACGCGTAATTCACAACCGGATTATCGTGAAAAACTTGAAGTAGAATTAGCTGAATTGCGTGACTCAGAGATGTGGCAAGCGGGTAAAACAGTACGTAGCTTACGTCCGGAGAACGCTTGAGAATTTACTAAACCTATGATGGCTCGTTTTCGAGACATCATAGGTTTTCTATAATCGAAAAAAATCTAAACCCTCACAGGTTTTAACAAAAGCAAAAGCACCAAACGTTACCGTTTGGTGCTTTTGCTTTTTCTTTGGTCAAATCACACAAACTGCCATTTATTGTTTGGGACTTCTACGGAGAAGCCACGTAAGAAAACACAAGCCAACCTACTTTAAATCAAAATATTACATCAAACAAAGGACTCAGATTTGATTACTCAATTAATTAAATTCCAATTCTATTCGCAGCGAATTTAAAATTGTTACTTTTGCACGATTTTCAAAAAAGGCACCGTACGAATTATGAACTTTAACTTCAAAGAGATACTCTCCGTATCGTTAATTTTGTTCTCTATAATTGACATACTTGGATCAATACCACTTATTTTGAACATAAAAAAGAAAACTGGGCATATTAATGCCGAGCGGACCACTTTCATATCAGGCGGACTGATGATAGGCTACTTATTTTTAGGTACGCAAATTCTGCAATTATTTGGCGTAGACATCAATTCGTTTGCCATAGCGGGAGCTATAATCCTTCTGCTTATGGGGTTTGAAATGATTTTGGGTGTAGAGATTTTTAAACATAGCCCGACCACCGGATCACGTTCTTCGTCTGTAGTTCCACTTGCTTTTCCGTTAATTGCCGGAGCAGGCACTATGACCTCCTTACTATCTCTAAAAGCAGCGTATCATCAGGAAAATATTATAGTAGGAATTGTCATAAACTTAATTCTTATTTATTCAGTCTTAAAATCTATTTCCTGGCTTGAAAAAAAGTTAAGCCCCGCTTCTATCGAAGTTTTACAAAAAGTCTTTGGTTTAATTCTTCTTGCCATTGCCATCAAATTAATAAAAGCTAACCTTTTTGTTGCTTAACATAAAACTAAACATTTAGCCTCGAGTCAGGTTACGTAGTTACATTACGCTACTAATTTTCAAAATGGTAATAAGTAACTTTGAACAGCGATTATTCACCAAGTTAAGTCGTTCATTTGAACCGCTTGGCTTCGAACTCCTCATTGAAAAAAAGCAACTCAGAAGACCGCTTACGAACGGGGATTTCGAGAGTATCATTTTTTCGGTTTCCCCTTACGAAGAGAATGATTATTGGATCGAAACGAATTTTGGGGTTCGGAAAGAGCAGGTAGAAACATTGGTACAGCAGTTTCTGACTAACCGACAAGATTTTCAGGACGACACAATGACCTGGAATACTAGTATTGGTAAATTTAAAGGGTTGAAATACTTTCGTCATAAAGTAAAGAATAACCTCACCTTCAGCAGCACAACCGATGAAATCACCGACTTTTTTGTAAAGTCTGGTTTACCATTCATGGAAAAGCACCGCACCTTTGCGGGTATCGACTCTTTATTTAACCCTAACCCAGAAACAGATTCACGATTTATTTATAATCAGGTACATCGATGTTTTAAAGGATTGGCAACCGCCAAACTCTTAGATTCTACCGATTTACATTCGCTGATTGACACGTATCGTTTCAGTGTTATCAAACTTGGAAACGACGAAGAAATCGAACGGTTTGAGCAATTCGTTTCTTTCCTGCTTTATTATAATCCGAATTAAGAAATTAATCACTCCCGATGTATCACACTTGGTGCCGATTGGGCTTTCGGATAAATGGTCATATCCGCAATGCATACCCGATCGGGAACGGTGACCGCGTACAGAATCGCATCAGCAATGTCTTCGGCAGTTAAGGCATCATAACCTTCGTAAACTTTGGCGGCACGTTCGGTATCATTTTTAAAACGCACTTCTGAAAACTCGGTCTCTACCGCTCCCGGAGCAATATTGGTTACTTTTATTCCGTGTTTTGTCAAGTCCAAACGCATTCCTTCCGAGATGGCTTCCACGGCTTTTTTGGAGGCACAATACACCGCTCCGTTGGCGTATGTTTGTTTTCCGGCAACTGAACTGAGGTTTATGATGTGTCCCGTTTTGCGTTTCACCATGTACGGCATTACTAGCTTTGAGACGTACAATAATCCTTGCACATTTCCGTCGATCATAGCATCCCAATCGGCTACGCTTCCTTCGTCGATGGTACTAAAGCCGTGAGCGTTTCCGGCGTTATTCACTAAAATATCAACCTCCCGCCATTTATCCGACAGGCTATTCAACGCATTTTCTACCTCATCGTAGCTGCGAACATCAAATGTGAGTGTTTCAACTTCTACTTTTTTACTTAGTTTCTCAGATAATTCGTCCAGACGTTCCTGCCGACGACCGCAGAGTATTAGGCTAATGTTTTGTTTGGCGAATGCTTCGGCGGTGGCTTTACCAATACCCGAAGTCGCTCCGGTAATTAAGGCTATTTTAGACATTATTGGTCAATAGGTTAAAAGTCAATGAGTCAGTAAGTAAATTCTATTTAGAAAACGAAAATAGCAAAAATCCCCGACTCGTTTCCAAATCGGGGATTTCTTTATTAAAAGGCAAAAATTGTCTTGCTAACTCTTTCCCGTTGAATATCGGTATTAGTTCTGCGTAGACGCAGGAGACATCAAACCAAAAAATTGGTCTAACTGCGGCAATAAAATTATTTCGGTACGACGGTTTAAGCTACGACCTTCACGAGTATCGTTCATTGTTTTAGAAACAAATTCCGAACGTCCGCCGGCAGTCATTCTTGAGCCATCAACTCCATATTTATCTTGTAAAATACGAACTACGGCGGTGGCACGCAATACGCTCAAATCCCAGTTATCTTTGATACTCTCAGTAGAAATTGGCACGTTATCCGTGTGACCTTCAACCAAAATGTCTAAACCTTTGTGATCGTTCACAACTTTCGCGATTTTACCCAGTACAGTTTGAGCAGACGGCTGCACGTAGGCACTCGCCGAACGGAATAGTAATTTGTCTGAAAGCGAAACATAAACTACTCCTTTCTTTACTTCAATCTGCACGTCATCGTCATTGATATCGCTTAACGAACGCTTTAGATTCATCACTAACGCCAGATTCATCGAGTCTTTCTTTTGAACGCTGTTTGTCAATGATTGAATGTACTGACTTTGACCATTTATAGCGGTCAATGATTGCTTAATACTTTCGGCTCCACTCTTGCTGATTACAGAAAGATCTTCCAAACGATTTAACAAGTTCGTGTTAGTTTTTTTGATAAAATCGTTTTCATCCTGAAGCGTTTTTAAACGATTCTGAGCTTCGCTCAATTGACTTTTACTGGCATCAAACTGAGACTTCACTTGTGTTCCAGCTTGATTCGCCGCACTCAAATTTGTGTTGCAATCATTTAATTGAGCAGTTAATTCGCCTTTGTCGGAGGTTAGTCGGGCGTTAATGGTTTCCTGAGCGGCTAAAGCATCAAGATACTTCTTTTTGCTGACGCAAGAGGTGATTACCGCAACTGTTAAAAGGGTTAAGAATAGGGATTTTAAGGACTTCATTTTTTAAATGGTTTGTTTAGGCAGGTAAAAGTAATTGATAATGACTTAATAGTCAACTCCTTAAGAACTAAAGTAATCGCTTCGTATTATTTTTTTCTAAAAACTAACAATAACCATACAGTTTGTACACAATATTTATTGACAATGAATGAACAAAAGTGGCATTATTGTTCAAAGAAAATCCCGCCAGCTTTTTAAAAAGGCGGGATTTAATAAATTTAGTAAAACGGCTTTTACAATGCTGCTAAAACAGACTGAACGGCTTTAAAATCGGGAATTTTCCCAGCATCTGCTAATACTTCTGCGTGCTGAATTACGCCTGCTTTATCAATCACAAAAGCCGAACGCTTAGATACACCTTTCATTCCTAAAACGAAATCTTCGTAGATAGAATCGTACGCCTCTGAAGTTGTTTTGTTAAAATCAGAAAGCAATGGAAAAGGCAGTTTTTGCTCTTCTTTGAATTTCGCTAACGTAAACGGTGAATCAACCGAAACGGCTACGATTTCAGCATCAAGATCGCTGTACGTTACAATATTATCACGCATTTCGCACAATTCAGTGGTACAAACACCTGTAAAAGCCAATGGAAAGAATAATAATACTACGTTCTTATCTTTATAATCAGATAAACTTACTTCTTTCGTTTCGGTATTGATGAGGGTAAAGTTAGGGGCTTTATCGCCTACTTTTAGTGCCATTTTTGTTTTTGATTAATCGTGAATGTTTATTTAGGGCACAACAAAACCGTCGTTACGAAAGTTTTATGAATACCTCAATCACAGCAAATTCATGACAAAATTCACCATCCTATTAATATTCATAGCTATGAGTGCTTCCATAAATACTTTCGCTCAAAACCTGACTGATTACAAATGGAAGAACCGAATTTTACTCGTTTTTGGAAATGAGAAGAACGAAGAACTTCTGGAGAAACAGCAGGCAATATTTAACGCTCAAAAAAGCGAATTGGCGGAACGAGATTTAATCGTATTCATGAATCCTGAATCTCGGAGCATGAAAAAACTATGTGACGAAACGGGTTTCGAAGTGATTCTTATCGGGAAAGACAGCGGCGTAAAAAAACGTAAAACTGAATTAATGTCCACCAACGAACTCTTCGCCATTATTGACGCTATGCCGATGCGAAGGAGTGAAATGAGGAAAAATTGACAGTTAATGACAGGGGTAGAATGCCGCCGAAGACAAACGAAACTACGAAGTAATGCCATTATTATAGATAGGGGGAATATTGGTTTGAGGATTTAGCAAAACCACGTAGTGGTGACATGAAACGATATCACCCTATCAAGGTTTTACTTTCCAGACAGTATGCCCCCGGATGGGGTCACACATTTGTAGAATTAATTTATGTACTACAAAGATACGACCCCGTCCGGGGGCGAACAATTGAACTTCACTTCCGCACCACTTCACCTTTCAAAACTCCCGTGTGTTTTCCGTTTTCGAGGGTAATTTCACCGTTTACAATTACGTAGTCAATACCCGTGCTGTAAGCGTGGGGTTTGTCAAAAGTGGCTTCGTCTTTAATCGTATTTTCGTCAAAAATCACGAGGTCGGCGGCGTAGCCTTCCTGTAATAATCCACGGTTTTTGATGCCAAAACGCGAAGCGGGAAGCGAGGTCATTTTACGAATAGCTTCTTCCAAACCGAATGCCTGAAAATCTCGCACGTAACGTCCCAGCACACGGGCATTCGAGCCGTAGCCACGAGGGTGCGGCTGATTTTTATTGAACTCATAAATTCCGGCATCAGAGGCAATCATCGTGAACGGGTACCGCACAATTGCCTGCACGTCATCTTCGCTCATTTTATGGAATATCATTTGGGCGAAGCCTTTATCTACTAAATTCATGATGAGTTCGGCTTCCGAATCAGCGGTTTCGGGACGTTTTTTCGCTTTATTTATTTGGGAAATATTCTTCCCTTGCAGCGATGTATCGGGAGCGTACCGGGCAATCACAGCGTAATCAAAATTGGTGCGATCATCGGCTTTCAGGTCTTTCAACATTTCTGCTTTTATTTTCTTTCTTGTCGCAGGATTCATGAGTCTTTTGTGCATTTCAACATCACCACCCGCCAACGCCCAAGATGGCAACATTGTACCCATATTGGTACTGCTCGCCGTGTACGGATATTGATCGATGGTCACGTCAATTCCTTCTTTGCGTGCTGCTTCCACCATTCCGATGGTTTCGTAGCTTTTCCCCCAAAGCGGTTTCGCAGAAATTTTAAAATGGGAAATCTGCACGGGTATATTTGCTTCCCGCCCGATATTTATGGCTTCTTCAATAGCTTCTTTAACAGTAGCTCCTTCGTTTCTGATGTGCGATACGTAAACACCACCTTCCGCAGAAGCGGCTTTTGCTAATCCAATCACTTCATTAGTTTCGGCGTACGTTCCGGGAATATAAATCAAGCCCGTAGATAAACCCAACGCTCCGTCTTGCATGGCTTTTGCCACGAGGCTTTCCATTCGCTGCTGTTCCGCCGCCGATGGCGAACGCATCTCTTTTTTCATCACAAACTCCCGCACATCATTGTGCCCGATTAACGTTCCGACATTCACAGAAGTAGGTTTGGTTTGCAGACGTTTAAAAAAGCGTTCGATATCAACTTCCGAACTTCCGCAATTACCCGTAATTATGGTGGTCACGCCATCGTGAATAAAATTATCCGCCGTCGGAATGCTCGAAATGGTGTGTTCTACGTGCGTGTGAATATCAATAAAACCGGGCGAAACGACTTTTCCCTGAACATCAATTGTTTTCTTTGTTCTACCATCTACCTGCCCAATCGCCGCGATTTTTCCTTTGTCAATCGCTATATCTCCTCGATACCAGGCATTGCCCGTTCCATCCACAATTCGGGCATTTTTGATAATCAGGTCGTACTGTTGGGCAAAGCTTAACGAACACGACAGCAGCACAAATAATATAATTTTCATGATTTATGTTTAAGAGTGAAGTCAGGACAGTCTTTTCGACGAAGAGAATTTAAGAGGCAGTCAATCAAGCAGTTAATGTAAATACCGTACTTTTTCATTGCAAACAGCAAGTTTTATTACCTGAATACATCTAAACTGTTACGAATAAGGTCGGACGAATTTCATCGAACGGTTTTATTTTAACAATTTTACAAAGAATAAAAAGACACACCAATAATAAGTCAGCTAAATACGCAACTAAACAGCTTTGCCTCGGCAAGCCTAAGCACGTTTCAAGATGTGTAGCTTTTTGACAGGATTGACACGAAGTTCATCGTTCCAATAGATGGGCTACCATTTTTCATTGACAGCCTCCAAAAAGACTATACCGTGCTTTCTATTCATAATAAAAGAATTCACTCGTATCATTCGGTGTATTTTGACACGCCAGCTTTACTTTTTTACCAACAACACCACCGTGATAAACGTAGCCGGTTTAAGGTGAGAAAACGACTGTACAATCTCACAAATACCGCTTTTTTAGAAGTAAAAGAAAAAACAAACCAAGGCAGGACTATTAAAACCCGTGCAAGCACGGCCAACAATATTGAGGGAATAACTATCGCCGAACGAGGTGAATTAGGCACCGCTTTCGATATAAAAAACACCAATTTATCAAGTGTATTGACGGTAAATTACAACCGCATCTCGTTAGCAGATTTCTCAACCAATCAGCGATTAACGATAGATACCAATCTAAATTTTATATCGGGTAATAACTCATGTACTATAAATAACTGGGCAGCTGTTGAGGTAAAGCCAGACTTGACCGATCGTCTACTGCCCTGCAAACTCTCAAAAATATGGGCATCCGCCCAAACGGAATGAGCAAATATTGCTGGGGAACAGCCATATTAAAACCCAATGATGTTCCCGTTGCCCGCTTTCTTCCTTTCCTTAAACGTTTTTCACAAGTATAATTTTACCTAAAAAATGGCTCTAACCTTCGATAGTGACTTCCTCCTCCGCATCGGCATTGACCTTATCAGCGTATTTATTCTTGTACGTGGTATATATTACCGTATTTATCGGGGCGATGACTTCTTATTTACGTTCTTCATTTTCAATATACTCACCTTTTTTATTGCCTATTTTCTGAATAAGGTCAATATTCCGCTCGGTGCGGCTTTCGGGCTTTTCGCGGTCTTTTCGATGCTACGCTATCGTACTGAAGGCATTTCAATGAAAAACATGACTTACCTGTTCATGGCCATTGCCCTCGGAATGCTCAACGCCATTGGAGAAAATGTACAGATACTGCTAATCCTGAACGGTGTGATTTTGGAAATGACAATTTTGCTCGAAAGTAGCTTTTTGCTTAAAAGGGGATCATCAAAATTAGTTACTTACGATGTGTTAACCAATTTAAAGCCTGCGGCAAAGGCTACGCTACTTCAGGATATTGAAAGTCGAACCAGACTACCAGTTCACCGCGAAGAAATTGACTCGATTGATTTGTTAAGAGACGTAGCCATCCTCAAAGTTTATTACCACGAATTAGCAAAATAACATACTAAAAATCAGATATTTATGTCATTTTTCTGACACTTGCACCAACTTTTATATTCGCCCAAAAATCTGATCTCCAACTATGGACGGGCGTATCTCTGAACAAAAAAATCAATAAAAAATTAGGCGTTGATCTCAACCTCAAATCCCGTTTAGACAATAACATTTCTCAGGTTGGTCAATACTTTGCCGAAGCAACGATAGACTATAAAGTGCTTCCGTTTTTAAAAGCCGAAGTCGATTACCGCTACGTCTTTCGCGATCCTTCCGAAAATCCGTCACAAGATCAGCGAATAAGCGGTATGTTGATATTTTCTAAAGAACTGTCTAAAAAAAGTGAATTGAAATTCCGAACGCTGTATCAATACAAAGCCGATCAAGATGCCGAGTTAGGAAGTGAGCAGTTTTGGCGAAACCGACTTGAACTGGAACATAAACTATCAAAAAAGTGGGACACGTCATTGAAAGGAGAACTTTGGTACGATACCATCGATCGCAAAGCGTTTGACCGTTACCGCATTACGGCAAGGGTAGATTATGAGTTTGTGAAGAACAACATTATTCAAGTTTTCGCTGCCTATCAGCGTGAGCTAAACCGAAACAATATCAAAAACGTGGATATTGACTATATCACGGGTGTAAGGTATAAACTCAAGTTTTGATACCCGGCTTTACTTTTTTAGT
>JBLHXN010000060.1:0-21416 GCA_047630355.1 Spirosomataceae bacterium
AGCATTGACCACAGTTCAATCAGCGAACGTCTGGAAAAGATGCCTATTGAGTTTTTTGAGCAGGTTTACTATAGCGAAGATATCGCTCTTACGGAAGTTATTTCAGAGACAAGTTTCAAGAAAAATAACGTCCTGGTGTTTGATAGGGGGCTTTCAGGCAAACAGAAGTTAAAAAAGCTAACTTTGGATAACATCAGTTTTGTGGGCAGGCTCAAAACAAACACAGCATTCCAAGAGTGTGAGTCCTTGCCTTTTACCAAGCCACAGAAGAAAGAAAGCGACACCGTGGAAATCCTCGGAGACTCGTTGATCCATCGGATGGCCAATTTTCGAAAATCGATGGATGTACCTTTCAGGCTGGTCATTTGCGGGATAAAAGAAACGGGCGAGGAAATGTACCTGATCACTAATATGCTCAATGTATCGGCTTTAGAAGTTGCCGACATCTATAAGCTCAGGTGGGATATTGAGCTATTTTTTAGGTTTCTAAAGCAGGATATACACTTTGAAATGCACGTGAGCCAGATTACTACCTCAATGATTTACGTTTACAGAAGGGTAAATGAGATAGAAGGATTCAAAATAGCCAAGATGAGGTTTCAGAATGAACTCATTGAAGGATTGATAGAAATCCTTGGTAAAGTCAATGAAAATCAGAACCAAACAATAGAAAATTTGGCTGCCCCATAACCCTGCCCGACACTTGTGTTGGTAACAACCGACAGCACTTCAACAAAAAAAGCCCCTCCGCTTTCTCGAAGAGGCTTGTGGACCCACCAGTCCCGATAGCTTTCGGGAGAACCTGAGACCACCTGATTAATATTTAAGTTGATGTTTGAATTTTAATCTTGTCAACCAATTCTTCGTATTTCCTTAGATTACGAATGTACTTAGAACTTTTCATCGACTTAATTTTACGTTCGAGCCTAAGAGCGTGAGCGTAATCTTCCGTTTCTATTATCAAGAATGTCTCCCAATCGCTGACCTGAGAAGTAAAACTTTTACCCGAATAATGTCCTGAATTATGCTTTACAAGCCGCTCATTAACTGACTCGTGCGTCGCTCCAACATAAAATTTATCAAGGCTTTCAGACCATAAAATATAACAAGCGTTCATAACTACTTTTGTCATAAAAAAGCCTCTCCGATTTCTCGAAGAGGCTTGTGGACCCACCAGGGCTCGAACCTGGGACCACCTGATTATGAGTCAGGTGCTCTAACCAACTGAGCTATAGGTCCAATATCCTTATTTTCCAAACCTGAATGTGATTCAGGTGCTCTAACCTATCGACAAACGTTTTGTGAGCTATAGGTTCAAAATTTTTATTTAAAACACTCACCTGATTTGTGTAGAGAACTCGACACAACCGCCGAACGCTTTGGCAGCTATAGGTACAAGATATTCAAATGCCCATTTAGTCTCGAAAATATTCCAACTCAACTAATTCAGCTTAGGTTTGAAGCCTTTACCGTTTTTGGGAATGCAAAATTAAGTCGAAATTTGAATTAAAAAAATACTTATTGATACTTTTTTGGATATTTGTGTTGGCAAGTGATTTTAGATGAACAAAAGAAAAATAATTAATGACCCGGTTTACGGGTTTATAAGCATTCCAACCGAGTTAATATTCGAGTTGATATCACACCCATATTTTCAACGCCTACGTAGAATCAGGCAGCTGGGATTAGCGGAGTTCGTTTACACGGGTGCTACTCATTCCAGATTTCAGCACGCTCTCGGTGCCATGTATCTGATGGGACAAGCAATGGATGTTTTGCGGGGCAAAGGGGTTGAAATCAGTAACACGGAAAAAGAATCTGCCCAAATAGCTATACTACTGCATGATTTAGGGCACGGTCCTTTCTCGCACGTTTTAGAACATTCAATTTTACCAAATGTATCGCACGAAGAGATTTCTCTGGCGTTAATGGTTAAGTTGAATGAAATTTTCAATAACTCTTTAACAACCGCTATTGAAATGTTCAAAGGTTCGTACTCCCGACCTTTCTTCAATCAATTAATTTCCAGCCAACTCGATATTGACCGTCTTGACTACTTGCACAGAGATTCGTTCTTTACCGGAGTGGTAGAAGGTACAATTGGCGTTGAGCGTATTATCAAGATGATGTGCGTTGTTGACAATCAACTCGCCATTGAAGATAAGGGCATTTTGAGCATTGATAATTTCCTTAATGCCCGGAGAATTATGTATTGGCAGGTTTACCTGCACAAAACTTCTATTGCCGCCGAGGTGATGCTAAAGGGTATGATTGATCTCGTCAAAAAAGATGCTGATGTCAGTATGCCAAACGGCTGTAGCGATACACTGAACGAGTTGTTTAATATAGACCTGAACGAGAGTCCGCTCCAATCCGAAAAGTTTATAAACTTATTTACTTCATTGGATGATGTAGATATGTGGTCATCCATTAAAAACTGGCAACGTTCTGAAAATAGTACCCTCAGCTTCTTATCACAGTCTTTTATAAATCGAAGATTATTTAAAATAAAATTTTATCCCAATCAGGCGGATTTAAATTTACAAAAAAAAATCAAAGTTGATGAATTAAAAAAAATCAATCTTGTTGAAGATATACATTACTTAGTCCAAAGCGGTGAAATATCGAACAAGGCATACATCGCAGGTAATTCTACGATTAAAATAGCAATGAAAAACGGTGAAATCAGAGATATAATCAATGCGTCTGACTTGCCTACTATTGAAGCTCTGAGTAACATTGTCAAAAAAAGTTATCTATCTTGGGTCAATCCACTATATTTGCGTTAACATACGATGCCATAAATGCAATTTACCGTCAAACAAATCGCGGAATATATCAATGGAGACGTTGAGGGCGATGAAGATAAAATCATAAATCAATTCAATAAAATTGAGGAAGGAAAACCTAACGGAATTTCATTTTTGGCTAATCCTAAATATGAAAGTTACCTTTATGAGACTGACTCTACGGCAGTTGTAGTTAATAAAAGCTTCAAGCCGAAAACTTCGCACCGGACTACTCTAATAAAAGTTGACGATGCGTATTCAGCATTCTCTACGCTATTAAAATTGTACGAGAGTATTGGTAATCAGAAGGTTGGTGAAGTAGCAAAAAGTGCCGTAGTTTCGCAAACTGCTCGCATTGGCAAGAACGCTTCTATCGGGGCGAATTCGTTTATAGGCGAAGGAGTTGAAATTGCCAATGACGTACAAATTGGATCGAACGTGAGTATTGAGTCTAATGTAAAAATTGGAACCGGTACTCAGATTCACGCAAACGTCAGCATATATGCCAACACAGAAATTGGTAGTAATTGTATTGTGAAGAGTGGAGCAGTTATTGGTAGTGGCGGCTTCGGCTTTGCCCCGAATACTCTCGGAACTTACGACTCCGTACCCCAAATAGGCAACGTCATCATCAAAGACGACGTAAGTATAGGAGCAAATACATGTATTGACCGCGGAACAATGGGTTCTACGGTGATTGGTGAAGGAGTTAAAATTGATAACATGGTTCAGATAGCTCACAACGTGAATATTGGAAATCATACAGTTATTGCCGCACAGACTGGCATTTCTGGTTCGGCTAAAATAGGAAAACATTGTATCGTTGGTGGTCAAGTCGGTTTCGCGGGGCACATTACGGTCGCAAACTATACCACAATCGGGGCAAAAGCCGGAGTGATTAGTTCAGTTCTCTCAGAACGAACCACCATCGGCGGGAATCCGGCATTCCACGTAAAAGATTACCTTCGGTCGAGCGTATTTTTTCAGAAATTACCTCAGTTTGAAAAAAGAATTACAACTTTAGAAAAAGATAAAAGAACGTTCAATGAGCGATAAACAACGCACATTAAAAGAAAAAATCAGCTTTTCGGGAATAGGCCTGCACACAGGTGCGATGGTAAACATGACCATTCACCCCGCCCCCGTAAACCATTGGTTTGTATTTAAGCGAATAGATGTTGAAGGCAGTCCGATTGTCAAGGCGGATGTAAACAATGTAGTCGACACATCTCGTGGCACGGTCTTGCAACAAAACGGGGTTCGGGTTCACACAACCGAACACATTTTGTCCGCTTTGGTTGGAATGGGAATTGACAATGCCCTAATTGAACTTGATGGACCCGAGATTCCTATCTTAGACGGAAGTGCACAGAAATTTGTTGCTGAAATCGAAAAGGTAGGTGTTGTAGAGCAGAATCTCAATAAAAACTACTTTGTGGTTGAAGGGGCAATCGAGTATTCAAGCGAAGAAAAAAATGTCGAGTTAGCGGCTTTGCCTTTCAACGATTATCGGTTAACGGTAATGGTTGATTATAACTCTAAAGTAATCGCGAGTCAACATGCAATCCTGCACAACCTTGATAACTATAAAGAAAAGATTTCGCCTTGCAGAACCTTTGTTTTTGTTCACGAAATTGAACAGCTTTTCAAAAACGGCCTGATAAAAGGCGGTGATTTGAATAATGCCATCGTTATTTCGGAAGACGGTGTTGACGAAGAACGAGCGGCCTACCTTTCTAATTTATTGAATAAAGATAATATTCAGGTCAGCGAACCCGGAATACTCAATCAGGAGCCGTTGAAATTCAATAATGAGCCGGCAAGGCACAAATTATTAGATTTAATTGGAGATTTAGCCTTGGTGGGAAGACCTCTCAAAGCACACATTTTGGCGGCGAGGCCAGGTCATAGTGCCAACGTTGAACTCGCGAAAGCCATAAAGAAAACAATTGAGCAAAGTAATGAGGATTTACCTCAATATGATGTTGAAGCAGAACCAGTCTTTAAAGTTACGGATATTGCCAAGTTTTTGCCACACCGCTATCCTTTCCAATTGGTAGATAAAATCGTTTCGTTGGATGGGACCTCCGTTGTTGGAATAAAAAATGTTACCATGAACGAACCTCAGTTCACCGGTCACTTCCCTGATAATCCGGTTTTTCCGGGTGTTTTATTATTGGAAGCAATTGCCCAAACGGGAGGTGTTCTTGTGTTAACTTCTACTGGTGAACCCGAAAAGTACTGGCCTTATCTGGTAGGTATTGATAACAGTAGATTCTATAAAAATATAGTCCCAGGAGATACTCTTGTGATGAAATGTACTCTTTCTGCCCCCATAAGAATGGGAGTTGCAAAAATGCACGGTGATGCGTACGTGGGCAAAAAGCGGGTCTGCTCGGTTGATATGATTGCCCGCTTGGTAAAGAAATCTTAATATATGCAAAAGTTGAATTACATAAATGAAGGAGCCAAAATTGCCGATAATGTTCATGTCGATTATTTCACCGTAATCCACGAAGACGTGGAAATTGGCGAGGGTACTTGGATTGGTTCGAACGTAACGATTTATCCGGGGGCAAGAATTGGGAAGAACTGTAAAATTTTCCCCGGTGCTGTTATCTCGGCAACTCCGCAAGATTTGAAATTTGACGGCGAATACACTACCGTTGAAATTGGCGACAATTGCACCATTCGGGAATGCGTTACGATTAACAGAGGAACTACCGATAAACAGCGAACGGTTATCGGCAAAAACTGTCTGATTATGGCATATTGTCACGTCGCCCACGATTGCATATTGGGCGACAACGTTATCTTAGCCAACTCTGTACAACTCGCTGGACATGTCGAATTAGGGGAACATGCCTTTATCGGTGGAACTTCAGCAGTGCATCAGTTCGTAAAAATCGGAGAACACGTCATGATTGGTGGAGGCTCTTTAGTCAGAAAAGATGTGCCTCCGTTCGTCACAGCAGCTCGCGAGCCGTTGTCCTACATCGGACTTAATACGCTTGGTCTGAGAAGACGCGGATTCAGTAACGAACGCATTCAGACTATTCAAGAAATATATCGTCACCTTTTTCTCTCCGGCAAGAATTTCAGTGAGGGAATAGAAATCGTAAAAAATAAAGTAAAAGATAGTATCGATCGTGAGAATATCCTCAATTTCTTTGTCCACTCAAAACGTGGAATAATTAAAAAGGGGAATGGCGAAAACATCGAATGAGTCAGTAAAGATTGAAATTAAAGACACTTCCAAGAAGTATATCAACGAGTGGGTTTTTAAGAATGTTGATTTAACGCTTCATAATTCGACCTACGCAATCATCGGGCCTAACGGCTCAGGAAAGTCAACTTTTCTCCAATGCCTTTCCGGTTTAGTTCCGATTTCAAAAGGAGATATAACCTATAGTTTAAACAACGAAGCGATTCCTGTAGATAATATTTTCAACTCCATCTCGATTGTATCGCCAGCTTTAGAACTGATTGAAGAATTTACGCTTCACGAAGTTTTTGAATTCCATAAGAATTTCAGAAAACTCCAATTTGATAATTCGTTAGATTTTGCCGAAGCAATTTTTCTTCCCAAAAACCTCCACAAGCAGTTGAAGAATTTTTCTTCGGGAATGAAGCAACGGGTAAAACTCGGTTTAGCCTTCTTCTCCGAATCAAAGATTATTCTATTCGACGAGCCAACCACAAACCTTGACGAAAGCGGCTGTATTTGGTACGCCACCGAATGCCAAAAAATTATCCCAAATAAGCTAATAATAGTTGCCTCGAATCAAAAACACGAGTACGAATTTTGCGATGCTCTGATTAATATGTTAGATTTCAAGTAAATTCTGCAAATTAATGAGATTTCTGGCACTCGTTCTATTAATATTTTCCGCCGTATCCGGTAAATGCACCGAGTATAGTTTCGTGGAAAATCAAGGTCAATGGGAGTCATCTATAAAATTCAAAAGCGATATCCCAGGTGGTTTTCTACTCGTAAAGGATAATTCATTAGAGTACATATTCTACAGTACGCAAGCACTATCAGAAGCTCACGGAAATAAATCCACCAACGGCAAACTGATTCCGATAAAAAAGGTGACTCTCAATTTCCTAAATTCTAATGTAGGAAATGTCGTGAGCAAGTCTGATCCCGAGAAGCACTTAACCAATTATTTCATTGGTAAGAATCCAAAGTTTTGGAAATCGAATGTTCGCTCCTACTCTAATCTGATTATCAAAAATCTGTACAATAACATTGATTTCAGAATTTACACGGTAAATGATAAACTAAAGTTTGAATACATTGTCCATCCTAAAGGCAATCCAGGTGATATTAAATTAGTTTACGAAGGTTCAAGAAGTATTACGGTAAACAATGCTGAAATCCTGATCGAAACAGACGTAAATACCTTCAAAGAGTTTAATCCCTATACGTACCAACAAACTCACGAACTCAAAGAAATTGATGCTCATTTTGTGTTAAAAAATAATATAATCAAGTTTGAAATCGGGGCGTACGATATTACTCAGAAATTAATCATTGATCCTGAACTCGTATTCTCCACTTATTCAGGTTCATTTTCGGATAATTGGTCGCATACTGCCACTTATGATAATGAAGGAAACCTGTACGCTGGCGGAAGTGTTTTTGGAACGAATTTTCTGATTACCGATAGTGCTTTACAGCAAACACTGGGAGGAGCTTTGAATGGTAATGGTGTACCATTGACTACTGATATTGTAATTCAAAAGTACAGTTCAGACGGTTCAGAACTACTTTACTCTACATTTTTGGGCGGTCTCGAATCCGAAGTGCCGCACAGTCTTGTGGTAAATAGTAAAAACCAACTCGTTATTTTCGGCACAACTTCTTCGGCAAATTTTCCGGTAACCGAAACTGCCTACGATACGACCTTCAATGGTGGTCAGGGAATATCCGGCAATCCAATAACGTCCAATATTACTTACCGAAACGGGTCTGATGTTTTCGTAGCCGTTATTTCTCCAAATGGCGATAAGCTCCTTGGATCGTCTTACGTGGGAGGTTCGGGAAATGATGGTATAAACGACACCCGAAGCCTCGCTATCAGAAATTATGGAGATGAATTTAGAGGAGAAGTAGTTGTAGACAAATCAGACAAAATTTACGTCGCAAGCGTTACAAATTCTCCCAACTTTCCAACATCAGATTTGTCAAAAGCAGACTCTACCGGAGCTGCGATAGCATTTAGGCTAACCGCAACTTGCGAAAAACTTGAGTGGAGCACCGCAATTGACGGAATTAATTACGAAGCAGCTTTTTCCATAAAGGTGAATGAAGAAAACGTTTACATTTGCGGTGTGACTTCAAGCAGCAATTTGGCAAAAGGCACGGTTCTTAAAAACACATTCGAAGGTTCATCCGACGGATTTATCGCCAACTACAAAGGCGATAAGTTATCAGCACTCACTTACATTGGAACGCCGGCGGCAGATTTATCTTTATTGCTTGATTTAGATAATCTGGGAAACGTTTATATTCTGGGATTAAGTCAGGGAGAATATCCGGTAACAGATGGCGTGTACGTTAATAAAAACAGCGGTCAGTTTATTCAGGGACTGACTTCTGATTTAAGTAAACCGCTATTCTCAACGGTTTTTGGAAGCGGCAGGGGCAATAGCATTACTGACATTGTCCCAACGGCTTTCTTGGTAAATGATTGCGGGAACATGTACGTGTCGGGCTGGGGAGGGCGAGTAAACATCAATACTGGCCTAAACATAAACAGTTCAACGAATAATTTGCCCACCACCCAAAATGCTTTTAAGAAGACGACCACCGGAAGTAATTACTACTTTATGATTCTGGAAGCAAACGCCCGTTCGTTACTTTTTGGCAGCTATTTCGGATCTGAGGCTCCAACTGCCGGAAGTGAACGGGGCGATCATTTGGACGGCGGAACTTGCAGGTTTGACAAGAAAGGGGTCATCTACCATTCGGCTTGCGTTTGCCGGGCGAATGATTTTGTAGGTTTTCCAGTAAAAAATGCCTTTTCATCTACGCACAATAGTTCGAACTGTAATATGGCGGCGTTCAAATTTGAAATTGACGCCCTCGTGGCTGACTTTAATTACACTGACGGCAAAGAAGTGGACAAAAAAGTTTTCTGTAGTAATACTAAATTATCGTTTAACAATCTGAGTAGAAATGCCAAAACCTACCAATGGTTTGTGAATGGTACGTTGATTTCCCGCCTCGAAAAACCAACGTACTCATTTTCAAAAGAAGGTAAATACCAAATAAAATTGGTGTCCTACAATAATACTATTTGCGTAGATGCTGACTCGGTAGAAAAAGAAATTCAGGTCATAAATTTCAAACCGTCTGTTACAAGCGATACTACACTTTGTCCCGGTTCGTCGTTAAATTTGAAAGCTCTTGGCGGAGAAAGTTACCAATGGTCACTGAATGTTGGGACGGAGAATATAAATCGTCCAAACGTTCAAGTCATCCCACCAAGTAGCACAATATACACTGTACAAATTACCGACGGAATCTGTGAAGCGTCCTTGCCGATAAACATTGTTGTGACCGATGAAAAGCCAGATTTCGCCATTTCCGAAGGTCATGAGGTATGTTTGGGAGATACAATTTCCTTAAAAGTGTCGGGTAACTTCGAGAGATTTGTCTGGACTTTCGATGATAAAAAAGACTCAGTAAATACTGAGTTAAGAGTCTCCCCAAACAAAACTACCACGTATAATATATCTGCTACCTACAAGGATGGATGCAGGCCTAAAAAAGCAACAACGCTCAGGATTGACACCTCGCACGCTCCCCGCTTCTCTTTTGCTTACGAGTACAATTGTAACCAACCCGCAAAATTGACTTTTGAAAATACAACTACAAATGCCGTATCCTACGCGTGGGATTTGGGAAACGGTCGGACGTCTGACAATCAATTACCCGCGGAAAATTTCTATTCAGAAAATGGTAAATATGTAATTTCACTTACCACTCAAAATGCTTTTGGGTGTAAATTAGTCAAAACGCTACCTATTGATCATCAACCGTGGGATGGTCAGATTCCTAATATTATTACGCCAAACGGCGACGGGAAAAACGACGTATTAAACATTGGAATAGTAAATACCACCATTAGAATACTCAATCGCTGGGGTAAATTGTTATTCTATTCTGATAATTATAAGAATGATTGGGGTGCTAATGTGAAGTCTGGTACGTATTTCTACGAAATTATATTGCCCAATAAAAGTACTTGCAAAGGGTATATTGACGTTTTTATGTAAAGTTTGTATTTTTGTAAAAAAACTAAATCGAATGAAAAAGTTAAATCTAATTATCGCACTACTATTTTGTACAACACTTGCCATGAGTCAGAAGTACGACTCTTTCGGAGAGAAAATTAAAGCTAAAGGAGCTGTAGCGGTTGACGAAATATCTACCGACAGTGATAACGTAAAAATCACGGGCGAAGTTGAGTCTGTGTGCGTTGTAAAAGGATGCTGGATGAAGCTTAAATTAGCCGACGGCAAAACAATGCGGGTTACTTTCAAAGACTACGGCTTCTTCGTTCCGATGGATATTGTAGGAAAAGAGGTTGTTATGGAAGGGAATGCAAAAGTAAAAGAAACGAGCGTTGAAGATCTTCAGCACTACGCTAAAGATGCGGGAAAATCAGCCGATGAAATTGCCAAAATAACTGAAGGAACAAAGGAAATGGCTTTCGAAGCTACCGGCGTTCTTGTCAAGAAATAACACCGATTCTAATTAATTATTGTTCGTAAAAAAAGCCCTTAATTGGGCTTTTTTCGTTTTCCGAGACGGTCCATCAGCAATTTGTTAAATTCCCGCTCTGCACTCATCAATTCAATATATTGGTCGACCGAAATAACATCCAAAACTTTCTTCTTAAAACCTTTCTGCATTTCGAGGTCTTTCTCTTTAAGTGCCATTGTTTCATCAAGCAATTTGCTCTTTTCGGTAGCAGAAACACCTTCTTCTTTTCCGGTGCGAATCTTCCTACGGATGTCATGGAAAATTTCACGACGTTGATCTGAGTATTGATTATACATCGGCCAAAACCTTTGAGCCTGAGCCTCGGTCAATTTTATTTTATCAGTCAGGAAGCCCACTTTTGCGGCTTGAACCCGTTCCAATTGTTCTTTCCGATGCCCATCATCGTGATTGTGTTGAGCTTTTACAGCTGTGCAAAAAAACAGAAGGGTAATTAGTACGTAAAAGTTATTTTTCATCAAGTTGTTCGATTTCTTCAATAAGTAATTCGGGGGAGTCAATAAAGAATTCAAAATCTTCCCCAAGCGGTAAGTTATCAGCGGTGAGCGACGTCATTTCCTCCGCAGTAAATTCGGCTGAATTTGAGATTTCAGAATAATCAATCGGTTCGTTTTCTAAGTAAGCGATAATTTCATCTTGCGATAGACTTTGTAACGAAATAATCTCGCTCGGGCTGTCATTGTAGATCCAAAGACCTACCGAAGAAAACAATAGTAAAGCTGCCGCTGCGTACCAAACTTTAAACTTTGGAAATGGAATTACGCGTCCTTTCTTTTGATTGCTGTCAACAGAAGTCAATATATTGGATTTCAGTTGATCAAAATATCCTTTTGGAACGGTAAAGGGGTGGTCAACACGACCGATGGATAGTTGTTCGTCGTCAACAATATCTTCAATACTAGATTGAAGTTTATCAAAAAAGGACTGATCAGGAAATTTCATAGTGTATCTGTATTCACCAAGTTTGACAAGCATTCGTGCCAAAAGTTTAATCTTCTTTTAAAGATTGTTCAACTTTTTTCATCGCAACGTGATAAGTTGCCTTCAGCCCTCCTACGGTCGTTCCCGTAATTTCGGAAATATCATCGTAGCTAAGCTTATCAAAATACCGCATATCAAATACAAGTCGCTGCTTATCAGGAAGTTGTAATATGGCTTTTTGCAACCGTAGCTCTATCTCTTCACCATCAATGTAACCAGACTTCACGCCTTTATCGAAACTATTGACCAGCAGTTGATTATCTTCAAGTGAAATTTGGTTTTTCTTACGTTTCTTCTGAATGAATGTCAGCGACTCGTTCACCGCAATGCGGTATATCCAGGTATAAAGTTTAGAATCAGCTCTGAACTTATCGAGGTTCTGCCAAATTTTAATGAATACATCCTGCGTTACGTCGTTGGCGTCTTCGTGGTCAATGACCATCTTTCTGACTTTCCAATATATTCTTTCCTGATAAGCCTCTACCAAAGACGAAAAAGCCTGTCTCCGAAGAGCAGGCTGATCCAAATTTGCAATAAATTCTTTTTCGTCAAACATTTTACTGTTTACGTTGAATTACTTTCAAGGCTTTATCAACAATATCTGATGACGATAAGCCATATTTCTCCATAAGTGCTTCAGGCGTACCAGATTCACCGAAAGAATCATCAACAGCAATGTACTCTTGGGGAGCGAGGTAGTTTCTGGTTAATACCTGAGCTACGGCGTCGCCGAGTCCACCATTCATTTGGTGTTCTTCACAAGTTACTACGCAATTGGTTTTCCGTACGCTCTTCAGAATAGCATCAACATCCAGCGGCTTAATGGTATGAATATTAATTATATCCGCCGAGATTCCTTTTTCAGCCAGAATTTCGCCTGCTTGAATGGCTTCCCAAACTAGGTGTCCCGTCGCAATAATTGTTACATCACTGCCTTCGTTCACGTGCCAGGCTTTACCAATCTCAAACTTTTGATTAGGGTCAGTGAATATTGGAACTTTGGGTCTTCCAAAACGCAGGTAAACCGGACCAACGTGCTCAGCTACCGCAAGCGTGGCTGCTTTGGTTTGATTATAATCGCAGGGATTTATAACCGTCATATTCGGCATAGCACGCATCATTGCGATGTCTTCTAATATTTGGTGCGTTGCTCCGTCTTCACCCAAAGTAAGTCCGGCGTGCGATACCGCAATTTTTACGTTTTTATCAGAATAAGCAATAGATTGTCTAATCTGATCGTATACTCTGCCTGAACCGAAGTTGGCAAAAGTAGTCGGGAAAGGAATGTACCCACCGATGGCTAATCCAGCGGAAATTCCCATCATGTTTGCTTCGGCAATTCCGCATTGGAAAAATCGCTCTGGGTTCTCTTTGATAAAAGTAGCGGTTTTTAACGAACCGACTAAATCTGCACAAAGAGTGACAACCTTTGGATTTGTACGACCTAACTCTGTCATTCCATCACCAAATCCTGAACGGGTATCCTGTTTTTCTGTATATGTATATTTCTTCATTTTGCTATTTCTTTTGTTCGGGTTGATAACTTGATAATCAATAATCCTCCAACGTGCTGTCTAATTGAGCCAAAGCCGTTTCGAGTTGTTCATCGTTCGGAGCCACCCCGTGCCATTTATGACTACCCGTCATGAAATCTACGCCAGCACCCATTTCGGTATGGAGCAAAATCATCACCGGCTTTCCTTTACCAGTTCTTCGTTTCGCTTTTCGCAACACTTTAATGACAGATTCCATGTCATTACCTTGAGCCTCTTCTATGACGTCCCACCCGAAAGCCTTGTACTTCGCTTTTAAGTCGCGGTTATCCATTACGTTCTTTGTAGAACCGTCAATCTGCTGACCGTTTAAGTCTATAAAGGCGATTAAATTATCAACTTCGTGGTGAGGTGCGAACTGTGCCGCTTCCCAAACCTGACCTTCCTGCTGCTCTCCGTCGCCCATTAAGATGTAAACTAAACGCTCGTCTTTGTTGAGCTTTTTGGCAAGTGCCGTTCCGATTGCAACTGACATTCCTTGTCCTAATGAACCAGACGCAATCCTGATACCGGGTAGGTGCTCGTGCGTTGTGGGGTGACCCTGAACGCGTGAATTGATTTGTCTGAACGTGCCGAGCTCTTCGGTTGGGAAGTAGCCTCTGCGGCTTAGAGTTGAGTAAAAAACGGGCGAGATGTGACCATTTGAAAGAAAGAAAATATCTTCATTTTCTCCGTCCATTTTAAAACTTAACTGGCCGTTACGTCCCTTACGGTTATTAAGTTTCATTTGTTGAAAGTACAGAGCTACCAGCAAATCTGTACAGCCCAATGAACCGCCAGGGTGTCCTGAGGAAGCTCCGTGCACCATCCGTACGATGTCACGCCGAACCTGCGTCGCAATATTTTCTAATTCTTGAATTGACATGCTTGTATAATTTATAAACTATTTATTTGAGTATCTGATTGGTATGGTTATCGGTCTTAACTTTACTGATTATCTCAGAAATTATTCCGCTTTCGTCTATCAAAAAGGTAGTACGGGCAATGCCCATAAATTTACGACCATACATATTCTTCTCAACCCACACTCCGAACGCCTCTGAAACTTCGTGGTCTGCGTCTACTAATAAGTCAAACGGTAAGTCAAATTTATCAATAAACTTCTGGTGTGATTTTTCATCATCCGGACTTACGCCGAGTAGTTTATAACCGTCGTCTTGCAGAGATTGGTAATTGTCGCGTAAATTGCACGCCTGTTTGGTGCAACCCGGAGTATTATCTTTGGGGTAAAAATACAGTATTAATTTATTACCCTCGAAGTCTTTCGATGAAACTTTTTCACCGTGCTGATTTATAGAACTGAAGTCGGGAGCTTTGTCTCCAACACTTAATTTGCTCATATTTCCTTTTCGTAAACTGTTATATTTCCTTGATTATCCTCAACAGTCAATTGTAATTGACCTTTCATCGGCTCGCTGGCGTTTAACTTTTCTGACCAAATAAGGCTGAGTTTTGGTTCGTATTCCATCATTACCCACCTATTGTCTACAAAACAAGTAATGTTTTTTATACCTGACAAATTGTCGGAGACATTAAATGAAATTTCCGACGAATTAATTTTTCGAACCCTGATTGTTGGAGGAACATCGTCTTGTAATATTTTATACGTTCCGAATTCTTTTGGGTAAAACGTAAAATCAGCTCCCGCCTTTTCGCTGGAGATAAATTTTGACCTACGGGTTGACGCAAGGTACACTCCACACTTATCACAATTAGTGAAACTGGTTTGCCAAGTCACTTTAAAGCGGCTTTTAAGCGGATAAATATCTTCGTCTAAAGTTAGTTCGCTGCCGTTTTCTTTGAAGTTGAGGAATAAATTATCGTAGCGTGCATCCTGAAAATTAACTTGGTAATTCTTTTCAGAAATAAATTGGTTTGATAATAAGGCATAGGTATTAAAATCAATTTTACGATTACTATTTCCCACCTGAACAAAATCTACCAGTCCGGCTTTCAAGTCATAAAGATAAACCAGCGAATTTGCGGTCTTATACGCAACTTGGGAGGTTATCGGCTCGCCCCGATACTGAAATATTGCGGAAACATTTTTATCAACTGCTCCAATTGCCTGCACTCTCAGAATATTATCAAACTTATTCACAATAAGCTTTGGGGCGAAAGTACCTGATTGATCCCCGATTAGTAAATCAGCTGATAGTTCAGGAATTACGTTAAAAGTCAACCGCGTGGTGTTGTGGAAAGTATCGCTTAGCTTAACTTCAAAGTCTACTTTCTCTTCTTTGATTTCGACCTGACCGTTCATTGCATTGGTCGTGTAATTGTTCAGACGATTTCCGGTTTCAACGTATAGTTTATGATTCTTGACTCCATTACCCACCATTTTCTCATAATCGGTGTGTAGGTTCATATCAATTTTTGTGTCGAAGCTCATCTTCTCTAAGTCGAATTTGTAAACTTCTCCGTCGTTCACTTTCAAAGTCATTTGCGTAATTCCGAGTCTGAAAGGCGACGTTTCGCTTTTATCATACGCGTAAACCATTACACCAATTTTACCGTGAGCCGTGATATTGTTATTTAAAATGTAGTCTCCATTTTTCAACTTGACAGGAGTCAACGTAACTTCTCCAAACTGCCCGTTAATGCGGGAGTTAATATCCATCGTTTTTAGAGTGACAGTTACAATCTGCGGAGAAACATTATCTACTATTTCTTCAAAACCAAACAAAGATGGATTGATAGTTTGTTCTGCTTGGTTTCGTATTTCGAAATGCAAGTGAGGTCCACCCGAACCGCCCGTATTTCCAGAAAAAGCGACTACTTCACCCTTACTTACCGGAATTTCGCCGGGTTGAAAATACGTATCAATCGCCCAGGATTGTTGTTGGTATTCACGCTCAAGAAGTTTTCCTTTTATTCTATCGCCAAACTCTTTCAAGTGACCGTAAACGGTTGTGTAACCATTTGGATGAGTTATGTACAAGGCATTCCCGTAACCGCCACCCGATACACCGATGCGGGAAACGTAACCGTCTCCGGCAGAATGAACGGCAACGCCTTCCACCCCACCTGTTCTGATATCTAAGCCAGCGTGGAAATGATTAAATCTAATATCTCCGTAACTACCCGAAAGCGATGCTCTGCGTCCGGGATTTATCGGAAAAACGAATTCCCCTTTCGGATATGTAATTACTTTATTATTTAAATTATTTGAGAGGGTTTGAACATCCGGTGCGGATATGAGCGAAATAAAAAGATAAGTTAATACCTGAAAATTCATAAAAAGAGTTGTGTTCAATTAATAATGCTTTTTTAGCTTGTGGATTTACTTTACGTAGAAATCTAATAACTGTCTTTCCCCGATAAATGCTTGCAGGTGGTCATCAGCTTGTACTTTAGCCACCCCTTTTGGAGTTCCGGTAAAGATAATATCTCCCACCTTTAAAGTAAAGTATTTAGAAACGTACGCAATTATTTTATCGATTGAATACATCATTAGAGATGTGTTCCCGATTTGCCGGGGTTCGTTGTTTACCAATAATTTAAAATCGAGGTTTGCTAAATCTAAGCCTACTTTGGGAATGAATGTTGAAATTGGTGCCGATCCATCAAATCCTTTGGCTAAATCCCAGGGAAGTCCTTTGGCCTTTAACTCTGCCTGAATATCTCTTGCGGTAAAATCAATTCCCACTCCTACTTCATCGTAATACTTACGGGCAAATTTTTCCTCAATATTCTTACCTATTTTGTTAATTTTGACAATTATTTCTAATTCATGATGAACATCTTGTGAAAACTCCGGCAGATAAAAATCTGCGTTATCACGGAGGATAGCCGTTTCGGGCTTAGTGAAAATAACGGGACTTGCCGGAATTTCGTTATCGAGTTCTTTAATATGGTCAACGTAGTTTCTGCCGATGGCGATTATTTTCATGGTACGTTTTTTTTCAAGGTTTTCACAAATTTAATGTTATTCTTTACTTTTTGTTCAGTCTGACATCCAACAATTCAAATATTTTACGTTTAAAAGACAAACAACGACTTACAAATGAAAAAATACCAAAAACTGTTACTATCTGCTTTCGCGTTTAGCTTTATTATTCTTGCCTGTCAACGCGTGCCACTTACCGGACGTAAACAATTTGTAGGATTAATATCGCAAGATGTTATGTTACAAACTGCGTTTACGGAATATAAAGGGTTTCTTGATACCTCCAGTGTTGTTCCACCACGAAACCGTGATGCAGAAATGGTCAGCCGGGTAGGAACTCGTATTAAGAACGCCGTTGAAACTTTTTTAATACAAAATAATTACAGTGAAGTCATTGACGGTTATCAGTGGGAATTTAAAACTATTCAGAGCAATCAAATTAACGCGTGGGCAATGCCAGGTGGTAAGGTGTGCTTTTACACGGGAATCTTACCAATTTGTCAAGATGATGCAGGTGTTGCCGTTGTTATGGGACATGAGATTGCCCACGCAATTGCGAGTCACGGCCGGGAACGTATGAGCCGGGCAATGGCAGCTCAGGGAGTTACTCAAGCTGGAGCGATACTCGCGGGCGTAGCTACCGGGGATGAACGCATGATGCAAACAGCTGGACAGGTTTTAGGGATATTAGCTCCCGTTGGGTTTGTATTACCAAACAGCCGTAATCAAGAATCAGAAGCTGATAAGCTTGGAACTATATTTATGGCAATGGCAGGATACGATCCAAGAGTTGCCGTAGATTTTTGGAAGAGAATGTCAGAAGCGGGAAAAGGCCAACAAAAGCCGCCGTTGCTACTCTCCACCCACCCAAGCGATGATCAGCGGATTTCAGACTTGCAAGAGATGATGCCAAAAGCAATAAAGTATTACCAAGCTTATGGTAACAGATAATTAATCAAGATATGTCATTAAAAAAGCCCGGACAACGCAATTGTTGTCCGGGCTTTTTTGTTTGTGCTTTTAGAGTTTAATGGAAGAAATCTTTCATTTTATCGAAAATATTCTTTCCACCTTTTATTTTCTTCGGAGCA
Source organism: Spirosomataceae bacterium (assembly GCA_047630355.1). GTDB lineage: Bacteria > Bacteroidota > Bacteroidia > Cytophagales > Spirosomataceae > JANQUM01. The sequence goes on from JBLHXN010000060.1 coordinate 18,102, forward strand.
AAGTTTGGGGATTCTTTCAAACCCTCCAGAATCTCTTTCTCTTCTAAACTAACAGCTACTGGCGTGTAAACGCTTGCGTACACAAGCAGATCACCGATACCGTAACCATTTATGTCTTTAATACCTTTTCCTTTCAGTCGAAGAATTTCTCCCGATTGAGTTCCAGGTTTAATAGATATCCTAACCTTCCCTGCTACTGTTGGAACTTCAATAGAATTTCCTAAAACAGCATCCACGAAATTCAACTGCAAATCGTAAACAAGGTTATTACCGTCACGTTTCAAATCAGGATGTTCTTCCTCCTCAATAACGATCAATAAATCTCCGGGTACTCCGCCCCTAACCGGGACGTTTCCTTTGCCACTCATAGATAACTGCATTCCGTCGGCAACTCCCGGAGGAATTTTGATAGAAATAACGTCTTCCGCCAACTGACGGCCCTCACCGAAACAAACGTCGCAACGATCTTCAATAATCTTGCCGTCGCCGCTACAAGTTGGGCAAGTTGAGGCAGTGACCATTTGACCCAGCATAGTTTGCTGAACTCTTTTTACCTGCCCGGCACCCTGACAGGTACTACAAGTAGATTTTGCAGTCCCGTCTTTAGCTCCGTTTCCGCCGCAAGTGTTGCAGGCATCGTAACGTTTTACTTTAATTTTTTTCTCAACTCCTTCAGCTATTTCCGTAAGGTTTAACTTGAGTTTGATTCGTAAGTCCGAACCTTTACGAACCGCACGACCGCCCCGCCCTTGTCTTCCTCCGTTTCCGAAGATAGAGCTAAACGGGCTGGAATCTCCGAATATATCGCCAAATTGACTGAATATATCCTCCATATTCATTCCGCCACCGCCGTAACCGCCGCCTGCGGCTCCGCCCATTCCGGCGTGACCAAACTGATCGTATCTTGCTTTTTTCTGCGGATTACTTAGTACTCCGTACGCTTCGGCAACCTCTTTAAACTTACCTTCTGCTTCTTTATCGTCCGGATTTTTATCAGGGTGATATTTAATTGCCATCTTGCGATAGGCTTTTTTCAAATCCTCTGCAGCTGCACTTTTGTCAACTCCTAAAATCTCGTAAAAATCTCTCTTAGCCATAAATATTTTATTTTCCTACCACCACTTTTGCGTAGCGAATCACTTTATCATTGAGCGTATAACCTTTCTCAATTACGTCCACTACTTTACCTATCATACTTTCTTCCGCATCAATTTGCGTGATACATTCGTGCAATTCAACATCAAAAACTTTGCCTTGAGCATCCATCGGTTTCAGCCCCTGACGGGTCATTGTATTATTGAGCTTATCAAATACAAGCGAAATACCTTCTTTAATTGGTTGAATATCAGTAGCCGTTTGAAATGATGCCTGAGCACGTTCAAAATCATCAACTACTGGTATAAGTTCCCGCAAAACATTTTGCGAAGCATTTTGAATTAACTCAACTTTCTCTTTGGAAGTTCTGCGGCGAAAGTTTTCAAACTCAGAATACATTCTGATATACTTATCTTTCATTTCGCCTAACTCAAGCTTCAGCTTTTCTTCGACTGTGAGTTCGTCTGCTTCTATTTCTTCAATCACTTTATCAGATTCAACTTGTGAAGTTAATTCATTTTCTGACTCCATTGATTGTTCTATATTGTTCTCCAAGTCTAAATTTTCAGTATTTTCTGTTTGCATGGTTTTAGCAGCTATTATTTTCGTAGTTTTCGATAATAATTGTCAATAAAAATGCCATTCTTATTTTTACTGACAAGATGACATTTTCAACTCAACTATGAACTTATACACTATTGATACGGGCTTTTTCAAATTAGACGGCGGTGCCATGTTCGGCGTTGTTCCTAAAACAATCTGGGAACGCAAGATACCCTCTGACGAAATGAACCTTTGCAGTTGGGCAATGCGATGTTTGTTAATTGAAGATGGAAAGCGTCTTATCTTAGTAGATACCGGAATGGGAAATAAGCAACCGCAAAAGTGGCAAAACTATTATTTCAGGCATGGCGAGGGCGAATTAGTCAAGTCTATCGAAAAAGCCGGCTTTTCTGCGGGGGAAATCACCGACGTACTTTTAAGCCATTTACATTTTGACCACGCTGGAGGTGCCGTTAGTTGGAACGCTGGTAAGACTAAGTATCAACTAACATTCCCAAACGCTCATTATTGGACGCACTCAGAACACTGGGCGGCTGCCACAAACCCAAACCCACGAGAAGCCGCCACTTTTTTAGAGGAAAATATTTTACCGATAAAAGAGGCAGGCAACCTAAGATTTTTGGATAAAACAGCAAACCCGTTGGGCGAATCAATTGATTTCCTTTTTGCCGACGGTCACACGGAAAAAATGGTCATGCCAGTAATTAGTTACGGTGATAAAAAAGTCGTTTTCGCGGCAGATACTATGCCTTCTCACGCTCACATCCGCATTCCGTACGTGATGGGCTACGACGTTCGTCCGCTTGAAACCATGAAAGAGAAAGTCTCACTACTCGAAAAAGCCACGAAAGATGAATGGATAATTTATTTTGACCACGATCCGTTTTACAGTTGTGCAACAGTTGAAGAAAAAGATGGTAAATTTGTGGCAAAAGACCTTGGCAAATTGAGCGATTTCATCTGATTACCCGCCTTTAACTCGGTTAGACATACCTCCGATTAATTCGATTCGGCTATTTTGGCATCAAATTAGATAATTTGATTACCAGTGCTTCGTTTAATTGTAAAACCTGAAGACATCTTTGTGAGAAAAAAACTTGTACTAATTCCAATTTTCTGTTTTCTCTTTGCCTCTTGTTCACAATTCAGCAATTCAATTACCAGCAAGTCATGGCATAATATCAATGCCAAATACAATGCACTCTGGATTGCAAAAGTGAACTACGAGTTTGTGACAGATACCCTCTTTAGTCTCAGAAATGAGAATTACGCGAAGGTTCTACCCGTCTTTTTACCCGTAGACACATTGCAGAATTCGGTCGTTTCCGCCGAGATTGAAGAGGTTGTGCAAAAAGCTTCACGCGTTGCCGAGCGTCACTCAAATTCTAAGTATTTAGACGAAGCATACAATCTATTGGGAAATGCCAGAATTATTAAAGGAGACTTTCTAAACGCCGCCGAAGTTTTCAAATATGTAAACTCAAACGGCTCCAACCAATTTCAAAAACACGCCGCACTGATTTCGCTGATGCGAGTGTACATTGAAGAAAATAATTTGGAAACAGCAAACGAAGTCAGCAACGTGATTAAAGCCTTACGTTTAAAGGGCGATAACGTTCCCAATTATTACTTAACAAAGGCTTATTATCACCAAAA
>JBLHXN010000061.1:0-21117 GCA_047630355.1 Spirosomataceae bacterium
ACCAGCTTAATAATCCACTCTCCCGTTGATTTCTTAAAACCTATGGCGAGTTCTTTATTATTTTTATCAAATACTCGTACGTCAACATCAGGAATGACATTTCGTTCTTCGTCTACAACCAGAATTAAGAATTCTTCATAAATACTGCTCAGTTTTATTTTCAGATCGTACTCATAGTTTTCTAATTGTGAAATGTTAAGCGTAGAACTTACGTCCTGAAACTCCTGCTTCGAGGCAGTATACTTGTACTTACCTTTTTCGGTTGGGACAAATACAAACGCCTCGTTTTCACTGGTTTTTATAGTGGTGTTTTTACCGGAAGGCGACGTCACAACCACATTTGCAGAGATTCTTTCCTTATTATAACTATTGAGAACCTCAATCTTAATATTAGGCTCTTTTTGCAATTGAATCGTTACCTTCTCTTCTTTTACATCGATGGTTTCATAAAACCGCTGATATCCCGCAACTTCCGCTTCGATGGTTATCTCTTGGGCTGTTTTTAGATTAATTTCAGTTTCTTCGCCGTTTGTCCGGCTGTTTTTAAGTACATCACCCTGCTTATTTGTAACACGCAATTTTACGTTCTGAACTGCACTCCTATACACTGCATCCACGATAAGTAATGTAATCGTGTTTTTCTTTCGCTCCAACTCAACTCCCTTGTCATATTTCACGGGAGGGTCATTTACCGTAATATTTTCTTCGTAAGAAAACGGTTCATAGCCATTGGCTTCGGTTTTAATCGTGTATTTTCCCGGTAAAGTGAGTAAGATATTTGAAAGGCCGAAAGGATCAGATGCATTCACTTTCTTGATTAATTCGCCTTCTGAGATTAAAGATATAGTTGCGTTAAGCTTTTTTCCGTTCACCTTGTCTACTACTTTGAAACTGAGGTTAGCGACTGGCTGCGGGTCGAGATCGAAAACAATGTTCCTCCCTTCAGCGGCAAATTCATCATCTATTTCATAGATTTTTTCATCGGGATAATAACCGTCTAACTGAGCTCTAATTATGATCTTATCGCCGCTCTGCACTTTTACAATCATGTAGTTGTTTACCTTCGCAACTTTGAGTTCTAAATCAACTTTTATCGATTTGGCTTCGAAAGTCGGATTTATCTGCATTCCAGTGCGACTGTCTTTCGCAACTAATGTCAGCGGTATTGATTGTGCAAAAACATCCAAACAGCTTAAAAGCAGAAAAAAGGTGGTAAGAACTAAAACCGGATAAATAGACTTAGCTTTTAAAGTGCGATAATGCACAGCCATTGTTTTGGGGGGGGTATTATCTCTCAATTCTATTTTTGCAAACATGATTATTAAAGGTCCCTCTTTTTTTTTACCAAATATAGAGTACTTCAGCAAACTTCAAAATGCCGAAAAATTCGTATTAGATTTGAATATCAAATATACGAAACAAAGTTTTGCCAACCGTTGCTATATTAACGGACCTCATAAAATTGAGCGATTGAACGTTCCAATATTTAAAGGCTCAAAATATCAACGATTTAGCGAAGTAGAAATTTCTTACGTAGAAAATTGGCGTCAAAGAAACTGGCGAACCATTGAAAATTGCTACCGGAAAGCTCCCTTCTTTGAGTTTTACGAGCCTTACTTTCGTGAGATACTTCTTGAAAGTCACCACGAGAAACTATACTTGTTAAATAATGATATATTGTCACTTTGTCTTAAATTACTTCAATGGAATACGACAATATGTCACGAAATTTCAGATATTGACCATTCTTTTGATATTGATTATAAGAAAGAACGTAAGTTTAGTGACGACTTTACCTCAAAAAGTTATTTACAAAACTTTGGCAATGAATTTGTTCCTAACCTATCAATTATCGATTTATTATTTTGTAAAGGTCCGGAATCAGGGGGTATTTTAAACAAATCAAACCCGAATTGAACAGTTATATTAGACTAAACGTTAAGATAGAGTAATACACGCAACTAAAAGCACAGGAAATTAATGGAACCCAAATTTTCAAAGAGAGTAAAAGAAGTGATTTCTTTAGCACGCGAAGAAGCTTTACGGTTGGGACATGACTACATAAGTACCGAACATTTTCTGTTAGGAATGATTCGGGATGCCGACGGAGCAGGTTTTCTGCTTCTGCAAAAATCAGGCGTTCCGCTCAACGACTTACGTGAGTCAATCGAATACGCGACCCGCGGAACCGCCACAAATAACATTAAGAATCTGGCGAATATACCCCTAACCCGTAAGTCTGAACGAGTGCTAAAAATTACGCACTTGGAAGCTAAAAAATTCAAATCCGAGATCATCGGCACCGAACATTTATTATTGGCTATATTAAGAAATAACGATAATCTCGGTTGTCAGATACTTAACAAATTCAACGTTGACTATGAACTAATTAGAGAAATGATAGAATATCAATTAACAGGGCAACGCCCAAAATCAGAAAGACCCGAAACTGACGACGACGACGATAAGATATTCGGTGGTGGTGGCGGAAGCAGCTACGGCAAAAACCCTAAAGATTCTAAAGGACAGGAGAAATCTAAAACACCCGTTCTTGATAATTTCGGACGTGACTTAACAAAGATGGCCGAGCTTGGTAAGCTTGATCCGATTGTGGGTCGTGAAAAAGAAATTGAGCGAGTTGCTCAAATTCTCTCTAGACGTAAAAAGAACAATCCAATTTTAATTGGTGAGCCAGGCGTTGGTAAAACAGCAATTGCTGAAGGACTTGCTTTGAGAATAACTCAGAAAAAGGTTTCACGAATTTTATTTGGGAAACGTGTCGTAACACTTGATTTAGCTTCGTTGGTTGCTGGCACTAAATACCGCGGTCAATTTGAAGAGCGGATGAAAGCTGTAATGAATGAGATTGAAAAAAACCCAGAAGTTGTCTTGTTCATTGATGAGATTCACACCATTGTGGGTGCCGGTGGTGCAAGCGGATCGCTTGACGCAGCGAATATGTTTAAGCCTGCGTTAGCTCGTGGTGATATTCAATGTATCGGAGCAACTACTTTAGACGAATACCGGCAGTACATTGAGAAAGACGGAGCTTTGGCCCGTCGTTTCCAAATGGTAATGGTAGAAGCTACTTCGATTGACGAAACAATTGAAATCCTGAATAATATAAAGGATAAGTACGAAGAACACCACAACGTAAATTATTCTGACGAGGCGATTACAACTGCTGTCAAGTATTCGGAACGTTATATTACAGACCGTTTTTTACCAGACAAGGCGATTGATGTAATTGACGAGGTAGGTGCTCGTGTTCACATAAATAACATCAACGTTCCGAAGGAAATTATTGCCTTGGAAGAACAAGTTGACGAAATAAAAGAAGAGAAAAACAAAGTTGTCAAGCGTCAACGCTACGAAGAAGCGGCACAATTACGCGATAAAGAGAAGAAGCTTCTTGAGCAACTCGAAACAGCCAAAAATGCTTGGGAAGAAGAAAGTAAGAGCTTACGTCACATGGTGACTGAAGATCACGTTGCGGAAGTAATTGCCATGATGACTGGTATTCCAGTTCGGAAGGTAAATATGAAAGAAAGTGAGAAAATCCTAAAAATGGATGTAGCACTTAAAGGCAAAATTATCGGTCAGGATTCGGCGGTAGCGAAACTTACCAAAGCAATTCAACGCACAAGAGTCGGTCTGAAAGATCCAAATAAGCCAATTGGTTCATTTATTTTCTTAGGACCTACTGGAGTTGGCAAGACTGAACTCGCTAAAACACTAACTGAGTACTTATTCGATAGTAAAGATTCGTTGATTCGGATTGATATGAGTGAGTACATGGAGAAATTTAGCATCTCCCGCTTAGTTGGAGCACCTCCGGGATACGTAGGTTACGAAGAAGGTGGACAGCTTACTGAGAAAGTTAGGAGAAAGCCTTACTCGGTGATACTTCTAGACGAGATCGAGAAGGCTCATCCAGATGTATTTAATATTTTACTTCAGGTCTTGGATGACGGTATTTTGACCGATAGCCTCGGACGCAAAGTCGATTTCAGAAACACAATCATTATCATGACATCAAACATTGGTGTTAGGAATTTGAAAGATTTCGGAACAGGTATTGGTTTTGCAACTCAGAATAGAGTTGACAATAAAGATGAACTCGTAAAAAGCACGATTCAGAATGCGTTGAGAAAAACATTCTCTCCCGAATTTTTGAACCGACTTGACGACGTGATTGTGTTTAACTCACTTACCCGTGAAGACATTCACAAAATCATTGAAATCTCTTTGGGAAGACTTTTCGAGCGGATCAACAATATTGGTTTCAGCATCGAATTGACCGACAAAGCGAAAGATTTCATCGCCGAAAAAGGATTTGACGAACAGTACGGAGCACGACCGCTAAACCGGGCAATCCAGAAGTACGTGGAAGATCCATTAGCTGAAGAGATTCTTCGTGGAGATTTGAAAGAAGGCGAAACAATCATAGCTGATTATTCTGGCGAAGGTGAAACTTTATTCTTCAAAAAGCAGGAAAAAAAAGAGTCTGTAGAGTAACAGAAAAATAAATTCTTAGTTGAAAAGCACGGCTTATGCCGTGCTTTTTTGTTATTTCGTAATCGAAACCTTAGAATAACATGCGAGCATTCATTTTTACGATTATTCTGTTTTCAGCTTCTTTCATAGCTAAAACCCAAACTATTCAATTAAGTCCGCAATCCGCGGTTTCTCTTCTTACAATTAGCCCCGGAAAGGAGTTATATTCAAGTTTCGGTCATTCAACGCTTTTGATTGAAGATTACCAGAACGGTGTAAGTATCATGTATAACTACGGTTCGTTTGATTTTGAAACCGAAAACTTTTACGTCAAGTTTTTGCGGGGAACCCTCCCCTACCAATTGACCAAAAATGGGCTAAATACCGCACTGGAATACTGGACAAGTGAAGGAAGGTTAGTTACAAAACAACAACTACGTCTCAGCTTGCAAGACCGTCAAAAAGTGTACGGGCTATTAGAGCAGAATTATCTTCCTGAAAACCGAACGTATCAGTATAAATTTTTCTACGATAACTGCTCAACCAGAATTAGAGATATAATTCAAGAGGTTTTGGGTGAACGCTTGGTCTTCGACCAAAAGCTAAACGCTACCGAAACTTACCGTGATTGGATTCAAACGTACGCCGGACATAAAGCCATCGCGGATTTTGGAATGGACATTGCCATCGGCATTCCTTCCGATCAAAAAACAGGATATGACGGAGCGATGTACATTCCTGATAATATGATGAGTGCGTTTGATTCGGCAGGTATTAAAAACGATTCAACAATTCGATCGTTGGTGATGTATAAACAGGTTTTAAATTCTTTCTACGTAAAAGAAACACCAAAGAAGAAAGAAATCAACCTACCGATTATTCTTTCCGGAATACTACTTTTGAGTTCACTACTGCCCTTTGTAAGAAAAAAGCAAGAAGTACTCCCCGTTGTCAATATATTTAACAAAGTACTATTCGTAATCGCGGGAATCGCGGGGTTAATTCTAACATTATTGTGGTTCTTTACCGATCACGGTGTCACGATGTATAACCTGAACGTATTTTGGGCAAATCCGTTTTATTTATTGCTGTTTATCCTACCTAGAAGATTCGGCAAAAAGGCATTTTTAATGACGGCGATAATCTCTGCTTCTACGATTCTAATAGATATTCTGCAAATTCAAGATATACCGTTAGCAGCTGACTTTATAGCGTTGGCGTTAACGGCACGACTTTATTCGATGTACAAAAAATATGATGGAAGAACTGCAATACCCAATCAGTCGGTTTGAATTTAACGAGCGTTACGTAACTAATAACAGAGTTATTCTCACTGATCAACTCGCATCTTTTCCGTGGAGATTAGCGAAAATTGTTGCAACCATTCCTTCAATAGATTACGCCAAAACCTATCGCCCGGATGGCTGGACGATTAGACAGTTGGTGCATCACCTTGCCGATAGTCACACCAATATGTTAATGCGTGTTAAATCAGCAATTGCTCAGGATAAGAGTAAAGTAATGGGATACGACGAGGCAGCGTGGGCGAAGTTCACAGATAATGATTTGCCTTTAGAGATTTCATTAAATATGATTGCCGGAATTCACGCAAAAGTGGCTCATTTATATAAGAACTTAACCGACGACGAGTTGAGCCTGAGCTACTTTCATTCCAGCGAAGACCGACTTTTTACATTAAGCGAAGTATTGGGCATGTACGTTTGGCACGGAAATCATCACCTCGAACATATTAGAATAGCAGCCAGCAGTTAAGAACCTTGCATTGCCGCTTCAATGAGTTCTTCAGATTGTTCTTTTCCCAAAAACCTATCAATGAGATAATGAGCTAAGTAAATCAATGGTGTTAACAGAATAGCAACCACGAATTTATAAATGTAGTTAACCGAACCTACGGCCAAAACCTGATTAATTGGCCAATCGCCAAAGATATAAAAAGCGATAAAAACCACCACAAAACTATCAATCAGCTGTGAAAAAAGCGTGGAGCCTGTTGCCCGGAGCCAAATCAGCTTATTGTTCGTGAAACTCCGCAGGCGATGAAATACGTACGCATCAAGTATTTGACCAACTAAAAAAGCGGTCAAACTACCGATAATAATGCCCAGACCCTGACGAAAAATCAACTTGAAGCCTTCATCAATATTGATTGGGTTTCCTTTAGAATCTACTTTGTTGACATCCAACCAAAAATCTGCGGGTAATAAAATCGTAGCTATATAAATCAGAATGAAAGAATACGCGATGAAAGCAGCAGTTAGGTATGAAATCCGTTTCACGCCCTTTGTCCCGAAATATTCGTTGATAATATCCGAAGCGATAAATACGAACGGCCAGTTCAATACACCCGCTGACATATTCAGGTCAAGCGTATATCCTAAAATATCGAGGTTTAGCGGTGCAACACCAATTGTTCCTTCAATCGAGAAAATCTTCGCTCCTACTATCTCAGCAACGATTGCATTCGTAAGAAAAAGACAACATAAAAATATGTAGAGGGATTGTTTCCTTGTAAATTTCATTCAACCTAAAAAAGAGTTAGACAAAACGACCGTCTTCGATAACCAGCTTTCGATCAGCCAAATCTGCGAATTTTGCGTTATGAGTAACAATAACAAAACTGCACCCCAGTTGTTTGCGAACATCAAAAAATAATTGGTGTAGTTCGTCGGCATTTTTAGTGTCTAAGTTGCCGCTTGGTTCATCGGCTAGTACATAAGAAGGTTTGTTTATCAAAGCTCTGGCAACCGCAACACGCTGCTGCTCTCCACCTGACATTTCGGAAGGATAATGTGACTTCCGATGTGATAAACCCATTAAATCAAGAAGATTCTCAGCGTTTGTTTTACTTTCAGTTTTGTCTTCGCCACCAATCCACGCCGGAAGACAAATGTTCTCAATTGCCGTTAATTCTGCCATTAAATTATGAAACTGAAATACGAAGCCGATTTTCTCATTTCTCAATTTAGACAAATCATTATTATTTAGAGTCGTGTAGTCGCTATCAAATAATGTAACAATGCCCGAATCGGGTTTTTCCAGTGTTCCGAGTATTTGTAGCAAGGTGCTTTTACCAGCCCCTGATGCTCCAACGATTGAAACTACCTCGCTTTCGGCAATTTCAATATCTACGTCTTTCAACACCGAAACTTCTCCGTAATTTTTATAAATATTTTTTCCTACGAGCATATACTATTGATTTAAAAAATACTACCTACGCAATCCACATATATGTCACCTATTAATTTTATATCGCAACAAAATATATTTAATTTGTCACAAATTTAGAATACTTAAATATATACACAACTACACTTATGAATATTCACGAGTATCAAGGAAAAGAAATCTTGAGCAAATATGGCGTTCAGATTCAGCGGGGAATTGTTGCTGAGACTCCAATGAAGGCCGTTGAAGCCTACAAAGAAATTTCAAAAATGACTGATTCAAATTTTGCAGTCATAAAGTCACAGATACACGCGGGTGGACGTGGAAAAGGTACAATAGTTGGGTCAGATCAGCGGGGAGTTCAACTTGCCAAGTCTCAGGACGAGATAAAGCAAATAGCTGAGAACCTTCTCGGAAACGTTTTAGTTACGCACCAAACGGGAGATGCCGGTAAAAGAGTAAACAAAATACTTATTGCCGAAGACGTTTATTACCCAGGTGATAGTGAGCCGAAAGAATTTTACATCTCGATACTTCTTGACCGTGGCAGAGCATGCAACGTTATCATGGCCTCTACAGAAGGTGGTATGGATATCGAAGAAGTAGCAGAAAATACTCCTGAAAAAATCATCAAAGAATGGATTGACCCTACGGTTGGTTTACAAGGTTTTCAATGCCGTAAAGTCGCTAGTAATCTTGGGTTAACTGGGAAAGCGAACAAGGAGATGGTAAAATTCATCAACTCGCTTTACAACGCGTATGTGAGCACAGACTCGTCTATGTTTGAAATCAATCCGGTTTTGAAAACATCTGACGATCGGATTTTGGCAGTTGATGCTAAAGTTGATTTGGATGACAACGCTCTTTTCCGTCACAAAGACTTAGCAGATTTACGCGATAAAGCGGAAGAAGACCCAACCGAAGTTGAAGCTTCTGAAAACGATTTAAATTATGTAAACCTTGACGGAAACGTGGGCTGCATGGTAAACGGAGCCGGACTTGCCATGGCAACGATGGATATTATCAAACTTTACGGTGGCGAACCCGCTAACTTCCTTGACGTAGGTGGTGGGGCAAATGCCAAAACTGTTGAAGCAGGTTTCCGTCTTATCTTAAAAGACCCGAACGTTAAGGCAATTTTTGTAAACATCTTCGGAGGAATCGTTCGTTGCGACCGCGTTGCCAACGGAATCGTTGATGCCTATAATTCTATCGGTGAAATACCCGTTCCTATTATCGTTAGATTTCAGGGAACCAACGCCGAAGAAGGTGCTAAGATTATTTCTGATTCAGGTTTAAAGGTTTATTCAGCAATATTACTAAAAGATGCCGCTGAATTAGTGCAAAAAGTACTTGCGTAAAATTTGACACATTTTATATTAACTCCATGAAGTAAGTTATCTTCGTGGAGTTTTTCTTTGTGAATATGAATAAATATTACGAAACATTTCAAGAATTTATCTACGAAATCTTCGACCTCGAATCTGACCGAGCATCGTTTACCGAAATCGTGGAAGGAATTTCTAAGAATGTGTACTTTAGAGGAACTAACCTCTGGATTCTTATTTTCGCCATATTAGTTGCGTCTGTTGGATTGAATATGAATTCAACGGCGGTTGTAATCGGAGCCATGCTTATTTCACCCCTCATGGGACCGATTATTGGTATTGGTCTGGGGATAGGTATTTACGACTTTGATCTAATCAAAAAATCAGCTTGGAACTTACTAATTGCGGTTTTTATATCAGTTTTAACCTCTACTATTTATTTTTGGTTAACGCCCTTAAAAGAAGCACAATCTGAATTACTTGGCAGAACCTTGCCCACAATTTGGGACGTATTAATTGCTTTCTTTGGAGGTTTGGCAGGAATTGTGGCTTATACCCGTCAGGAGAAAAGTAACGTTATTCCGGGCGTTGCAATCGCTACTGCACTTATGCCTCCACTTTGCACTGCGGGTTTCGGATTAGCAACCGGAAATTTATATTATTTTATTGGTGCTTTTTATCTATTTTTCATAAATAGCGTGTTCATAGCTACCGCAACTATTATAATTGTTCGGTATTTAAAAATTCCGTATAAAGAATGGGTTGACGCAGCTCAGCAGGCGAAGATGAGAAATTACGTTGTTGTAGTGACAATTCTGACATTGATTCCAAGTATTTATTTAGCGTACGATATTGTAGGAAGAAGTATTTATAACCGGAACGCCGCAAAGTTTATTGAAGAACAATTTGAATCAGAAAAAACTATTATAGTTGAAAAAAGGATTAACCCAAAAGAGAAGAAAATTGAGTTGTTTATAATCGGAGAGAAAATTGATTCGACTCAACTAAAGCTTATTAGAAGCAAATTAGCCAAGTATAGTTTATTTGACACACAGCTGTCCGTTCGTCAGGATGATCCTAATTCCGAAAATTCATCTATTGAAATGATGAGAACCGGAATTATTGAGGAAATGTACAGCCGGAACGAAGTCACGTTAATTCAAAAAGAAGCAGAAATTAAAAGATTGTCTGATGAATTGAATAATTACCACACAATGGAACAATTGAGCGATAATGTAAGTAAAGAGTTAACGATACAATACCCTGAAGTAATTGAATGCTCCATGAACAAATCGATTATCTTTAGTAAGGAAGGCAAGTCCGACACAACTGTGCTCGTATTATTGAACACGAAAAAGAAAATTCCGAAGAATTCAATGGAGAGAATGGACAAGTGGCTTAAATTCAGATTGCAGGAAAATAAAGTAAAAATACTAACTTACTAGTATGAATTTTTTACAAATAATATCGGAATCAACAAAAAAGACAATCAGGGATACGTCTAGCAACACGGTTCAGAACATCCTCGAATTCCGGTTATTGAAATTCAGTAATTACCAACTCACTATCAGCGACATTCTACTTATCGCCGTTATAATAGTGCTTTGTACCTACTTACTAAAGTTGATTGGGGCAATCCTCGATCGTTTCGTCGAGAGTAAAAGAATTGACAACAGAAACCGAATTACGATTTCTACATTGCTGAAGTACTTGGTTTGGGTAGTCGCCATTATCTTATCGTTAGATGTAATTGGCGTCAAAATCACGATTCTGCTTGCCGGTTCGGCGGCTTTATTAGTTGGTTTGGGATTAGGCTTGCAACAGATTTTCTCCGACATAGTATCGGGCATATTTTTATTACTGGAAGGCAGTGTAAAAATAGGTGATATTATGGAAGTGGACGGTATTGTAGGACGGGTTCTTAAAATCAATTTACGCACCTCCGAAGTTTTGACAAGGGCCGGAATTATAATTATCGTACCCAATCACAAATTCATTGTTGAAAATGTTGTCAACTGGAGCCATAATGCCACCACTACCCGATTTACCGTAACGGTAGGAGTATCTTACAACAGCGATGCCACGCTGGTCAAAAAAATCCTCTTAGAATGTGCTATCAGCCATGGTAGCATTGTTGACCGAAAGCCTTACGAAGCAATTGTACGATTGATTGATTTTGGCGATAGTTCATTAGATTTTGAATTGCTTTTTTGGAGTAAAGAAGGCTTCAGTATCGAGAATATAAAAAGTGATTTACGGTTTATGATTCTTTCTAAATTTAGAAAGAATGGCGTCGAAATTCCTTTCCCACAGCGTGATCTTAATTTAAGGACTGGTTTTAACTTTATTGAAAAAGAGGAAGTTCCGCCGCCAGCTCCTTAATTCAAGGAATGGCTTTCACCAATTTCTAATACCTTAAAAGGAGTTTCGTATTTCTCACACGCTGCTTTAAACTTGTCTGGATTTTCTGTATTAAACGTAAACAAATCATAGTGATGTGGTATGACGCAGCTAGTATTTATCACTTTTCCGAGCCTTGCGGCTTCGTCCGGGTTTAGGTTTCCCGCCACTTTTCGCTCGGGCTTATTACCGTTTATCGGTAAGAAAGCGACATCAATTTTATAGCTTCCCAAAAGGTCTTCCAACCCTTCGAACCATAAAGTATCACCCGAATGATAAATAGTATAATCACCAAACTTTACAATAAAGCTCATAAAGCAATGCTGCCCTAACTCGTTGACTTGCAAATAATTATGAGCTGCGGGCAAACCAATAATTTCAAAACTCCCGCATGTCACAGAAGTTCCGGTTGTCAGACCAAATATTTTATTCTTGTTTATTTTGCAACGCTCGGCAACGAAACTACGGTTTGCCTCAGGTGCAATGAATTTTATATCAGGATTGGCATTAAAGAGCGGAATGAGTGTTTCTGCGTCTAAATGATCGGTATGATTATGCGATGATGTCACCACATCTATCATGTCTAACTGCTCCGGACCAATTACGAGCTCACTCATCCGAACGTGCGGCTTATCGGTTTTGCTGTATTTTTTGGTAAGACTATCTGATAAATACGGATCGAACAATAAGTGTTCTCCCATATATTGAATTAAAAATCCGCTTTGACCCAACCACCAAAGGCGAAAACCATTTGTGTTTTTAACGGAACTTCTGATGTCGTTCAGTAAATCGGTATCTTTTTGAAAAGCTTTAATTAACTCCATATTAATATCCTACAGTTAGAGTTTCTACGTCTTTTGCATCGAGTCCAAGTCGTTTTTTAGCTTCCTCAATTATCGAGACGGTAGCCGATGCCCCAAGTCGGGTACAACCCAACTCTTTCACTCGTAACAGTCCGTCGAGCGTTCTTACACCGCCAGCAGCTTTTATTTGTACGTTGTCATCAGCGTATTGACGCATCAAAATTAAATCGTGCTCGGTGGCTCCTTCGTAGCTATATTTTCCGTCTTCACCTTTCACAAAACCGTAACCCGTAGAAGTTTTTATAAACTCCACTCCTACCGAATTACAAATTCTACAAAGTTTGATTTTATGCTTATCACTCGTAATGAAATCATTTTCAAAAATAACTTTTAGAAGTGCTCCGTGCTTACGGCATTCTTTGTGAATGGCGTAAATTTCTTTCTTTACGTAACGCCAATCCTCGCCCAAAACTTTTCCGGCATTTACTACCATGTCGATTTCGGTTGCTCCATCCTGACAAGCGGTTTTAGTTTCGTAAACCTTCGCTTTGATAGTACCATTGCCGTGTGGAAAACCGATTACTGAACAAACGTTCACATCACTACCTTTCAGTAATTCGGCACATTCTTTCACGAAGTAAGGTTTGATACAAACGGCGGCAACATCGTACTCAACGGCAACTTTACAACCTTCCGTCAACTCGCCATCCGTCATAGTCGGGTGAAGCAAAGAATGATCAATCATTTTGGCAACATCTTTCAATTCAAATTCCATAGTATTATTTTTATTTAAGATGCCCTTACTTTTTTAGCTCCTAAGCACATATTAGTCAACTTTTGCTTCGCCGCCCAGCGTGCTGTTTGACTTAGACCACAATCGGGTGCAACGGCGAGTTTTTCGGCAGGAACGTACTTCAAACATCTTTCAATGCGTTCTACTACGTCTTCCACCGTTTCGATGTAATAATTTTTCACGTCAATAATTCCAACGGCTACGTCTTTTGCTTCGGCAAATTGGGCAAGCAGTTCTATTTCGTCAAATTCACGGTTCGCCATTTCTACGTGGATTTCATCAACGTTGATATCTAAGAAGTCAGGCAGCATCGGATGCAATTTTCGATAACCAACCGGACGACCTTTAAAGTTTCCGAAGCACAAATGCGTGGATAAACGAGCCTTTCCAACAATACCTTCTAACGTACGATTAAAAATATCAACGAAGCGTTTGGTATCTTCTTTGTAGGCGTAACACGACATAGACGGTTCATCAATCGTAATTTCGGTGCAACCCGCTTCGACCAGTTTTTTCAATTCAGCATTTACAAACGGAAGAATGGCTTCAGTGATATCGAAGCGGTCTTTGTAAATTTTACCGTCGGGTATCATTCTACCGCTTAACGTATAAGGTCCGGGAATCGACGCTTTCAAAACAGGACCTTTGGGAGCGAGAACTTGTAACCTTTTGAATTCCTCTACGGCACCAAGTCCGTTTGGTGCGGTTAAGGCTTCAATGATCGAATGCTTACCACGTTGATCGTGGGCGGGTGGACCAAATTTTCGGGTTTCGTCGTGATTCGGTCGAAGCCCTTTAATGAATCCGTAAAAAGATAGATTAAAATCGAGGCGAGTTTGTTCTCCGTCGGTGATTACGTCTAAACCAGAAGTTACTTGATCGTGCACGGCGGCAATCACCGCATCGTTCACCATTTCTTCAATATCGGCGGCACCGAATTGATTTAGGTTTTGACTCGAAAATTCAAGCCAGCCCGGAAAAGGGTACGAGCCAATTACAGTTGTTCTTATTTTATGAGGTTGCATATTAACTTAGGTTTTAATAGACAGGTTATTTTGTGGGTTTTGTAGAAGTCTTCAAAATGCTACGCTGTAGAAATTTCTTTGATTTCACCACTTTCTTTATCTTTCACAATTACAACTTTATCGCCGTTCGGAAGAATTTCCTCTTTGATAAACCAGTGCTTTTCGTCGTATTCTTTATAAACCGACGGCTTGTTGAGTCCGGTTTGTCCCCGCCATTCTTTCAATTCTACGGGTTCCCACTTTTTGGTTTCGGCAGATTTATACGCCGCGTCAACTATAGCATTGACAATGTAACCGTCGTAGAATGTTTCTTGTGGTTGTTCGCCTTTTTCAAAAGCATCAAACATATCAATGAACATATTTGGGTAACCCAACTCGTGAGCTTCATCTCCCACCGGAAACTGCCAGCCGTCAGATTTTTCTGCTTTTTCAACTACGTAACCGTCGCCACCTTCGCCCGAAGTAAACATTTCGAAACCGGTTCTGAGCCATGAGTTTATCCAAATCGTACCTTCAGTGCCCATTACTTCGTCCCGCAAATCCATTCCACCACGAAAAGTCCAAGAAGCTTCAAACTGCCCGATGGCTCCATTCTCGTACTTTACCAATCCAATGGCGTGATCTTCGGCTTCAATGGGCTTTACCTGCGTGTCCATCCAGCACATTACTTCAACGGGTTTTATATCTTTTCCGATAAAATTTCGGGCAATTTCGATACAATGGCAACCCATATCAAGAATTGCTCCTCCACCAGCAAAGTTTTTATCCCAAAACCAATCTGAGTGCGGACCGGGGTGCGTCTCGCGGGATTTTGCCCAAAGCACTCTTCCAATTGCTCCGTCTTTTACAGATTTTAGAGATTTTTGAAATTTGGGCGTGTAGCACAAATCCTCCAAATATCCCGCGAAAATTCCGGCTTCCTCTACTGCTTTCATCATTCGGTAACCTTCTTCAGCGTTTCTACCGAGAGGTTTCGTGCAAAGCACCGCTTTTTTGTGTTTTACGCACAGATTTACAGCTTCTTCGTGCTGAAAATTTGGCAGTGCAATGATGACTATTTCCGCCGCATCGTTTTTAACGGCTTCTTCCATATCAGTGGTTGCGTGAGGAACGTTGTAATCGGTAGCAAAGCGTTGAACGGTAGCTTCCGAACGTGAAAAAACTACTTCGACAGTGTCTTTACCACGTCTTCCAATGAGAGATTCGGCGTAAAACCGACCGATGAAGCCGCCGCCAAGAATACATAATTTAACCATTTTTATAAATTAAGGTTGAATATATTTCAGTCTTCAGAAACGTATGATTTCACGCCGTTCTTTGCGTACAGTTTAGCGATACGGTGGCTGTGTTCGTCGTAAGCGGCTTCAAAAAGTTCAACCGCTTTTTCTGCTCCAACCGTATTTGCCGAAGCCAACGCTTTTGGCGGATGTCCCGCCTTGACGAGTAATTCCGCCACGTGAGCTTTGATGCAATTCACAATTATCGCACCGCCGACCGTAGAACCCGGACTGACCTTCGGTAGCAAACCCTCAATCTCAATCATGGCATCACCGACAGGTGCTCCGGTATCAAGAATTATATCTGCGAAATCACTCAATTTTGTTCCGTCGGCTCGTTTGGAGGTGCTCTTTTCGGAATGTTCTTTCGTGATTAAAGCGACTACTTTGATTCCAGCCTTTTGAAACCCTTCCGCCATTTCGACGGGAACAACATTGGTGCCACTCGAAGAAATTATCAATGCCGAATCTTGTTCGGATAAATCAAAATTGCGTAAAATTTTATCCGCAAAACCGGGAACATTTTCGAGAAACATTGCCTGTCGCTGCCCGTTTGCCCCAACCACTAAATTATGAAAAGTAAGCGACAACTCAACGATGGGATTGAAACCGGGGAACGAACCGTAACGCGGCCACATTTCTTCTACCATGATGCGGCTGTGACCCGAACCAAATACGTGCACCATTCTTTTGGCGAGAATAGTTTTTGCAAACATTTCGGCAACTTCAATTATTTTATCTTCCTGATTTTCAACCGTTTGCACGATTTGGTTTACCTTGTTAAGGTAGATTTTTGTTAACGACATATTTATTATTTTCTAAGTTTTCAAAAGCAAAACCCGCCGCTCCGATTGCTCCGGACAAGTCGTCAAATTCTGCTTGTAATATGTTGGTTTTCTTTCCCGAAGGTCGAAATTCGTGTACGTCTAAAAAGGCGTTGAGCGGTTCGTATAACTCTGGTCCTGCTTTCGTAATTCCGCCCGCCAACACGATTGCCTGCGGCGAGAGCATATTTATCATCGAACACATGGACAGAGCAAGTTTATTTATAGAAGTCAACCAGAGGTGAGTGGCGAAATAGTCGCCGCTTTTGTGAGCTTCTACCAGTTCGAAAGTCGATTTGAAACGCCCCGCACTCCTTTTTTCAACCGAGTAATTCCCGATGGCGTATTCCAAGCTTCCGGGCATTCCAAGTATGCTTTTCTCGGTGTCTGAATCATTGACTAACGTATGTCCTAAATGACCCGCCATTTGGGATAAACCTTGCACAAGTTTTCCGTTAATGACAATTCCGCCGCCAACGCCCGTCCCTAAAGTGAGGAGAATAAAGTTTTCAATGTCTTTCGCTACGCCGAACGCCTTTTCAGCGTACGTAGCGGCGTGAGCATCGTTGATGACAAAGGTTTTTGATTTTAATGAATCCTGCCAAATCAAACCCTCAAGTCCATTGAGACGATTTGGTAGATGTGCGATACAAGTATTTTCGTTATTCGGTAAACCCGGAGCGGCGATACCAATTGCTAAAATTTCACCCGAAAACAAAGTTATGAGTTCGGCAGCAGCGGTTTCTACATTCACAATCCAACTATTCGTTCCGTCGTCAACGGTCGGAATTCTGATTTCTTTAATCGAATTACCCGCCGAATCGACAATGATTGCTTTAATATTTGTTCCGCCGATGTCAAGTCCGATAACGTATTTCATAGTTGCCCGTCTGATATTCCCCATCCCCCATCAACTGCGAGCACCTGTCCGGTGGTGAATTTTGATAAATCTGAAAGAAAGTACGCAGCAGCACCATCTAAATCGTCGGTTTGTCCGTTTCTTCCGCCGTCGAGTGGTTGTTTTGTTTTCACAAAATTCATAATCTCCGAATTCTCCGACGCTCGCTTTGACATCGGCGTTTCTACGAGCGACGGAGCCAAGACGTTTACCCGAATATTGTACTCAGCGTAATAAGCCGCGATAGATTTGCTAAACGCAATTATTGCCCCTTTTGCGGCGGCGTAAGTGTGCGTAGAAAAATACGTTTTTGAAGGACGATACCCCAAGACCGAACCCAAGTTTAGGATGCTTCCAGAAATATTATTTTCGAGAAAATATTTTACCGCCGCCTGATTAGAAAGCATGATGGAAGTCAGGTTAAGTTCCATCGTTTTATTCCAGCCTTCGAGCGTTAATTCGTGCAACGGTCCGTCGCCAAACCTTCGTCCACTTCCTCCGGCAACGTGATATAACCCATCAACTTTACCAAATTTCTCAACGCACTGTGCGATTGCATTTACAGCGGTTTCTTCCTTAGTAATGTCAGCGGCAAGTACGAAACCGTTTTCTTCGATTATCTTCGTAGCACTTTCTAAGTACTCATCGTCTCTGCCCACGGCACAAACGTTCGCTCCGCTTTGCACGAAGAATTGTGCAGCGGCAATACCAATACCTGATGTTCCACCAATGATTAAGATTGTTTTGTTTTGTAGCATAATTCAACTTGTATAGACAAGTTGAACAAAGTAAGAATATTTTATTCAGAAATACAAATTGGGGGTTTTTCGGATTGATTTGATTTATGTTTGTTGCGTAAATGCTTGCGATAATATGTATCACCGCAAAGTAGAAGCTATTGGCGAGTAAAACTCGCAGCATCGGCTGTGCGACGGCGGCCGCCGCGGCGTTGCAACCATCGCACAGCCGATAGATGCAAAAAATGTTCTTGCAAATGGATTAGCGATCGGAGTGATGTCTTTTTTTTAAATCTTGAGCAAAAAAGTTTCTCTGTTCATACCCCCCTCTTGATGATGATAGGCAGTTATTACTGCTTTTTCTAAAACTTTTTTTAGAAAGTTGAAATCTGACGGCTTAGTTATGTATGTGTTTGCCCCATTGACGAAGGTTTCTTCAATATCCCTTTGACTGTTGGATGTAGAATAAATAGCTACGGAAATATTTTTTAGTTTTTCATTGCTTCGAATTTCTTTTAAACATTCTAGCCCGTTTTTACGAGGCATGTTGAGGTCAAGAAAAAGAAGGTCGGGTAAAAGGGCCTCTTTTTCATTAAGCCATTTCATTAATTCTATTCCGTCGTTGACTGTTTGAACAATGGTTTTTATCTTTAATTCTGAAAATGCATCGGTGAAAAGCAGGCGGTCTGCTTCATCATCATCGGCAAGAAGTATATTTAGTGGATTGTTCTCCATTTTTATGTAGGTATGTAAATATCAAATATAGTTCCTTTATGTAATTCACTTGTTGCAGTAACAATGCCTTTGTGATTGTCAACTATTTTTTTCACTATAGCAAGCCCGATTCCAGTGCCAGCGTAATCTTCCTTACTGTGAAGTTTTTGGAATACCTCAAATATTTTTTCAGCAAATTCTTTTTCAAAGCCAATGCCATTGTCGGAAATGCTAATGTGGCAGTATTCTTTATGTGGTGTAAGGTTTTCTACATGTATTTCACTGGATGTTATATTTACGCTACTAATTTTTATGTGCGGTGGTATTTTCGGATTTGAAAATTTGAGTGCGTTGCTAATGAGATTGTGCATCAACTGACGAAACTGAAAAGGAATAATTTTTGCGTCGCAAATTTCTTTTACTTCAATAACTGCATTCCTTTCTCCAATAGCCTCTTCAAATTCTTTTTTTACTTCTTCAATAATTATGTTGAGGTCAATGGTTTCAAATTTTCTATCTGCCATGCTTAATTGGGAGAAGGCAAGCAAATCCTGAATAAGTGTTTGCATTCTTTCTGCCGAATTTTGTATATAACGGAAATATTTTTTTCCGTTATCAGATAAATTTTTATTTTCTTTTTCGATTATGAGACTTACAAAAGTTTGTATTTTTCTGAGTGGCTCTTGCAAATCATGACTAGAAACATAAGCAAATGCTTCTAATTCTTTGTTGGCCAATATCAATTCGGTAGCTCTTTTTTCTTTTTCATCACTTTCAAACGCCAATTTTGTATTTGCAATAACTAATTCTGCCGCTCTATTTTCTTTTTCATCATTTTGAAAAGCGAGTTCTTTGTTGGCAATTCGTAAATCTTTTGCCCACTTTTGCTCTGTAACATCCCGGGCTGCTGCAAAAACTCCAAGCACATTGCCTTTATCATCTTTGTAAACGGAAGCATTGTATAAAACATCAGTAAGATTACCGTTCTTATGTTTTATCGTTAGTGGATAATCTGCCACAAATCCTTTATCAAAAACCTGCTGATAACCTTCCTGTGCCTTTTTCGGTTCGGTAAAATAATTTGAGAAATCCGTGTCGATCAATTTTTTCCGAGGAACACCCGTAACTTTTACCGATGCTTCATTCACATCTAAAATCTTTCCCTCGACACTGATAGTAACAAGCGGGTCTAAACTTGCTTCAATCAAACTTCGGGCATATTTAGCAATGATTAACTCTGCTACCTGTTTTTCCCTCTCATTGTTTTCAAAAGCGAGTTCTTTATTGGCTAAAACTAATTCGTCTGCTCTT
Source organism: Spirosomataceae bacterium (assembly GCA_047630355.1). Classification (GTDB taxonomy): domain Bacteria; phylum Bacteroidota; class Bacteroidia; order Cytophagales; family Spirosomataceae; genus JANQUM01. Next base: position 19,794 of record JBLHXN010000061.1, read on the forward strand.
TTTTCTTTTCCCACACTTTGAAAAGATAGTTTTTTATTGGCGATGACCAATTCAGCCGATTTTTTTTCTTTTTCTTCATTTTGAATTGCCAGCTCATCATTTTTTTCTTGTAGCAAATTGTTCGCCTCGTTCAGTTCTTTGGTGCGTTGCTGCACTTTTTCTTCCAGCTCTTTGGCATGCATGGCCTGAGTTTCTAAGTTTTTATTTTTTGCAATCACCTGCTCGGTTACTTCATTGCCAATAATAGTAATACCAGAAATAGTTTCGTCTGCTTCCAGGTAGGGCTGGTAAACAAAATTAAAATATACATTTTCCACTTTTCCATTGCGTAAAATCGGAGCAAGTAACTCATCTCCGTGAAAGGGAATTCCGGTAGTGTAAACGTTGTCAATTAAGCCAGGGAAAGCGGAATCTTTAAGTTCAGGTATCACGTCAAACAAAGGCTTTCCTTCTAAATCCTTGCCTTTGCCCCAAAATGTTTTAATACTATCGTTGGCAAGTGTAATCACCATATTTTTACCTTTCAAAATGGCAAAACCAAAAGGCGAATTCATGAGCATCATGTTATATCGCTTTTCGCTTTCTTCAATTTTTTTACGTGCTAATACCTGTTCAGTTACCTCATTTGATGATGTTAAGATGCCAGAAACGGTATTGTCATCTTCGCGGATGGGTTGGTAATTGATATTAAACCATGCAATTTCATTTCTACCGTTTCTAAACAGTGTTATTTCCGTTTCATTGGCTTGAAAAGGAATGCCGCTTTTCATTATTTTATCAAAAATTTCTTTGACCGGATTCTTCAATTCGGGCGTCACTTCGAAAATTGGCTTGCCTATAAAATTTTTGTCTTTGACCAGTACACCTAAAGCCAAATCGTTGGCGAGTTCGACGATGTAATTATTTCCACGAAAAATAGCAATCGGAACGGGCGTTTGCAGCAGCAGGTTGTAATACTGGCTTAGCTTTTTTTCCCCTTCGGCAAAAAGTTGTGTCTTTTCTTTTTCAGCAGTCGATTTTTTTGGAGTGGAAGCCGCTCTCATTTCTTATCAGGGATAATGATTGAATCGCCTGTTATCATAAACTTCTGTGGTTTCTTCATTTTGTTAGATAGAAGGACGTTAATTTAAAAAGGCTTGGGAAATGGACTCTAACCTTTGCAATGAAATTTAGTAAATTAAATCATTAAAATTGAGAAAAGGTAACTACACAGGTTGTAGTTTATTGATTTGGTTTAGACATGGGAGTAATTCTACTCCCCTTTTAAGTAGAGTATCCATTACGGACCTGATAACGCAAAAAGCATTTTGACCAGATTTGAATT
>JBLHXN010000062.1:0-20993 GCA_047630355.1 Spirosomataceae bacterium
TAATTCTGGTTGTAGACGAAGAACGAAATGTCATTCCTGATGTTGACGTACGAGTATTTGATAAAAATAATAAAGAACTCGCCATAGGTTTTAAGAAATCAACGGGAGAGTGGATTATTAAGCTGGTCAAATCTGAGAAATATACTTATACTGCATCTGTAAAAGGTTACCAGGTTAAAAAGAACGACTTAGATTTGTCAAAAGGGAAATTGATACCTATTGAGTTGTCGAAAGATTTACGCCAGATTAAAATTTTGACACTTGATAAATACACGAAAGAACCCGTAAATTCTGCATTGTCTTACAAAAACACGAGTGGTCAGGAGAGTGAAATTACTACTGCCGAACATGAATTTTCTATTGAACCGACCGAAATTATTAAACCCATTTTTTCGGCGAAAGGATACAATCAGTACGAAGCTGATCCAATTGGAAACCAAACCGAAGCGACTATTTACATGGTTGCCGAGCAATATCCGATTCAATTAATTATCACAGGTGTTGACGGAAAAGATATTGAGCCCGATTATATTTCGATTGTTAATAAAGAAACGAGTGCCCCCATGATTATTCAAAAGGGTAATGTTGCCTTACTTGATGCAGAATCAAGTTATTATATAAACGTAAAGAAAGCGGGTTATACCAATCATAATTCGCCATTTCTTCCTGCCGTTGCCATTACAGAAAACGATTCTAAAAAAACGGTAAAGCTTCTTCTCAAAGAATTTGTTGCTCAACAGTTTAGAGTGGTGAACTCTGAAACTGATGATTTGGTGCCTACGCTCATAATCAATGCCTTATCAAAAGATGAATTGCCACTTTCGGTAACAGATGAAGATAACGTATGGTCGGCTCAGGTAAAGAATGGTGAAGCATTCAAGTTAATTATAAACTCAGTTGGCTATGAAAGTTTGACTGTTGATTATCAGCAAGTTACTGAAGATGTTGAAGTTCTGAAGCTGACAAAAATAAAAACTGCTGAACAAGTATTTGAAGCCTACGACGAAATTTTAAAGCGAAATATTCCCGCAAAATTCACGCTGATGGATGGCGAAAAAACAACTGACTTAAAGTTATTCGACGAAGGAATTCACGCCAAAGCAAATTTGATAAGCGGGAATGATTACACGATTAGAATCTCTGCCGTTGATTACCGTGATAAGGAAGAAGCTTTCAACTACACGGCTGTTACCGAGAATCCTAAAAGAGTCAATTTCAAAAGACGAACATATCCTGTAAAGTTTGTACTGAAAACTGAGGCTGAAAAGCCTTTAAAGCCGCCGTCGCTTAAATTGACACTTAACCAAACACCCGTAAATACGCCTTATTTATTTGGTAAAAGAACGTTTGCGGCTGACTTACAAGTAGACGAAACGTACGACTTAGTTCTTAGCGTGGATGGTTTTAAACCAATTTCTGAGAAGGTTTCAGTGGTTGAGTTAGCGGAAACAAATTTAATCAGGACATACACACTTGAAGAAATTGTGGTTGAAAAGCCAATTGAGGTTAAAGAAGTTGTGAAAGAGACAGTGCTGAAAGAACCGGAAGTGAAAGTAGAAGTGGCTCCGGTAATTATCGAGAAACCGATTGAGGAAATTGTCGAACCGCCCGTAAAAGTTGCAGATGTTTATACAAAAAATAGCGAAAATTTAGAAAAGATGCCTGAGTCGCAAGACGAAATGCTTTCGGCATTATCAAGTAAAGAAGCCATCGGAAAGCGATACATTCTTACAAAGATCTATTTCGAGCAAAGTTCGCCCAAGATGCGTCCTGAATCTGACGAACAATTGAACTTTATTCTGGAAGTTCTTAAATCTAATCCGAACCTTAAAATTGAATTAGTGGGACATACAGACAACGTGGGAGACAGTCGTCAGAACGTTTACTTATCTAAGTTTAGAGCGAAAGTGGTTGGTAGTTATTTGTACAATCAGGGAATTAGTGATACTCGTATTTCTACCAAAGGAATGGGCGATGAATTTCCGGTAATTCAAAATGATACAGAAGAAAATAAATCTCAGAACAGAAGGGTCGAACTGATAGTAGTTGAGAACTAAGACTTGGCGGTTGCCCTTCGTAAGCGGTCGTTGATAGCTTTTCCAAGACCGGCTTCAGGTACTAAATCGACGACAAAGACTTTTTGATCGCGGTGTTCAATTTCTCTTAAAACCGCGAAAAGGTTTTTTGCTGCTTCGTTTAGATTGCCGTTTGCGGAAAGAAGGAGTTGGTTTTGTTCAGGTATTTCAGAGTTGAACGTGTCAAATCCAATATATCCAATATTTTGAAAATCCGCTTTTGTCTTCCGAAAGTCTTTCTTTAAGATCAGTCGTTTGCTTGGAGCGTAATGACTTTTCAGCATACCGGGAGCTGCCGGATTAGACGACGAATGAGATTTTATTTGAACCTCACCGACCACGTTTACTATATCCTCAACGGAAATTCCGCCCAAGCGGTAAATGGTAACTTTGTCGTCTTCCAGCCCGACGATCGTGGATTCAAGTCCGACTTCGCAATCTCCGCCTTCCAAGATAAAATTAATTTTGTTGCCGAGCTGATCGTTCACGTGTTTCGAAGTGGTGGGAGAGACGTACCCAAACGGATTTGCACTCGGTGCGGCAAGTGGAAACGGGAGCGACGATAATAACTTTAAAGCGACGGGATGATTCGGGATTCTCACCGCAACGTTATCTAAACCCGAAGTGACCAAATCAGGAACATTGTTTTTCTTTGGTAATAAAAATGTAATTGGTCCCGGAGAGAATTTCTCCATTAACAAAGACAGTTTTTTAGGAGTTTCCCGAACAAATTTCTTTACTTCTTCAATCGAGAAAGTATGAACAATCAAAGGATCAAATGCCGGACGGTTTTTTGTTTCAAAAATCTTCAGGATAGAACTCTCATTGAGAGCGTTTCCGGCAAGACCGTAAACCGTTTCGGTGGGAAAACCGATTAGGTTACCGTTTGTAAGTTCGTTAATTGCTCTTTGTATATCGTCAGATATTTCAGCCATTATTAATTGGTTGAAGTGATTTTTCAAAGTACAAAATATCTCCTTCAGGGTTGTAGTTGTAAGGCTCTGTTTCCACAAAACCCATTTTTCGGTACATACTCACTGCAATTTCCAACCGGATAAGTGTATCAAGTTTCATCGTTTTGTAACCCTTCTTTGTTGCTCGTTTTTCAACTTCAAGTGCGAGTTGCTTGCCAATCCCTTTTCCTTTTGCGGCGGGAATAACGTACAACCTTTTCATCTCACAACTTACATCGTCCAACTTTTTTAACGCAACACAACCTACTATTTTATCAGCGACAGTAGCTTTAAGGATTGTTCCGTTAGGTTCGTCGTACACACCGGGTAAGTTTGCCAATTCTTCCTGAAATCCTTGAAAACATAAGTCAACGCCAAGACCTTTTTGATATTCGGTGAATAGTGTTCTGATAGCCGGAATATCTGTCGTGGAAGCCTCTTCAATAACGCAGTCAACTTGTGGTTTACTCTTTGATAAATCAGTTGGGTAGATTACTTGTTCCAAAGTAAGTCCGTGAGATGGAACGTTTCTTCCTGCTTGAGAACGGTCCTTGCTGTTTATAACTTCTTCGAATTGCTCCAATGTCATTTTTCCACTTCCAACTTCAATCATTGTTCCGACTACAGCACGCACCATTCCCCGTAAAAAACGATTTGCCTGAATGGTAAAAGAGTAGTTGTTACCGTCGGTTGTCCATTCAGCGATTTCGATTTTACAAATGAAATTATTAACCGCCGTTTTTACTTTACTAAAGCTTTCAAAATCGGTTGATTTCAAGAGTACTTTGCAGGCATCATTCATCAAATCAACGTTCAGACTTTGTCGAAAATAGTACGAAGTTTCTGCGTTGAAAGGATTCTTGAAGGTATGAATTCGGTAGACGTATTTTCTGCCAATTGCTTCAAACCGTGAGTGTATTTCTTTGGGAATTTGGGTTAATTCGTTTATCGAAATGTCTTTCGGAAGTAAGTTATTGAGTTTGTAAGTTAATTCTTCGAGCGAAGAAAATTTGTCGGGTAAATCAACATGGGCAAACTGGTGCAAGGCGTGAACCCCGGCATCGGTGCGGCTACTTCCATGAATTTTGATTTCGTGCTGAAAAACCATCGAAAGTACCCGTTCAATTTCCTCCTGCACGCTAATTCCGTTTAGCTGCCGTTGCCAACCAACGTATTTTGAACCCAAATACGCACAGTCAATAAAGTATCGCGACATATTTTTCATACATAACTACAAAGAAGTTTGCGGTTACTCAATTTCAGATTTAGTTTTGTCAAATGCAAAAATAACCTATCTATTCAATAAAAACCTAATCAATGAGTCAATCAACCCGAATCAAGCTAATGGTTATGATGTTCCTCCAATTTTTCTGCTGGGGAGCGTGGTACGGTCAGATGAGTAAATACATGTTTACGCAACTTGGGGCTACGGGTGATGATGTTGGTAATGCTTATACTGCTTTCTCAATTGCGATGATAATTTCGCCGTTCTTTATGGGATTAGTTGCCGATAAGTTTTTCTCGGCTCAAAAAGTTTTGGGAGTGCTAAATCTAGTAGGTGCAGGAATATTATATTTATTAATTCAGGTAACAGATCCGGGCGTTTTCTTTTGGTATATTTTAGCTTATTGCCTTACTTTTGGTCCTACAATTGCACTGACCAGCTCAATTGCCATGCGGCAGATGCAAAGTGCTGAGAAAGACTTTCCGCTTATTCGTGTAATGGGAACCGTAGCTTGGATTGTGGTGACAAATATCGTGGGATTTATGGCGGTTGGAGATCAGGTAACCATTTTTCAAATTGCGATGTTTAGTTCAGTTACCATCGGCGTTTACAGCTTCTTTTTACCAGATACGCCACCAAAGCCCTCTTCAAAAGTTACTTTCAAAGATGTTATCGGCGTGGAAGCGTTCTCGTTATTTAAAGATCGTTCGTTTACAATTTTCTTCATCGGTTCAATTTTAATCTGCATTCCGTTATCGTTTTACTACGCGATGGCGAATCCTTCGTTGACTGACGCGGGTATGTTGAACGTTGAAAACAAAATGTCATTGGGTCAAGTCTCAGAAGTTGGCTTTATGTTATTGATTCCGTTCTTTTTTAGAAAGTACGGTGTAAAATGGATTTTGACAATCGGAATAGTTGCGTGGATTATTCGTTTTATTTTCTTCGGTTACGGAGACTCAGGTTCGAGCGAATGGATGTTGTATTTAGCAATTATTCTGCACGGAGTTTGTTACGACTTTTTTTTCGTGTCGGGGCAAATTTATACCGATAATAAAGCCGGAGCGGACATAAAGTCTCAGGCTCAAGGCTTGATTACGCTGGCAACTTACGGAATAGGAATGGGAATCGGCTCCAAGTTAGCGGGAATCACAACGGACATGTACACGATTGATGGGGTCAAAGACTGGACATCTATTTGGACGATTCCGGCGGCAATCTCGGGAGTTGTATTATTTCTATTTTTATTATTCTTTAACGACAAAACTCGGGTAAAATCCGAAATCTAATTTTTGAACAAACTAAAACACTTTATATAAATGGAATACAGAATTGAAAAAGATACAATTGGCGAAGTAAAAGTACCCGCTGATGTTTATTGGGGAGCACAAACCCAACGTTCGCTAACTAATTTTAAAATTGCTCAGGAAACAAATAAAATGCCGCTTGAGATTATCAAAGCGTTTGCTTATTTGAAAAAAGCCGCTGCTTTGACAAATCAACACGCCGGAGTCCTTTCTGAAGAAAAGTGCAAACTTATTGGCACGGTCTGCGATGAAATTATCGGAGGAAAGCATGACGATCAATTCCCGTTAGTTGTTTGGCAGACCGGTTCCGGAACGCAGTCAAACATGAACTGCAACGAAGTTATTGCTAATCGTGGGCATGTGTTATCAGGTGGAAGTTTAATGGATGAGAAGAAATTCTTGCACCCGAATGATGACGTAAATAAATCGCAGTCTTCTAATGACACGTTTCCAACCGCAATGCACATTGCAGCCTACAAAAAATTGGTGGATGTAACTATTCCTGGAATTGAGAAACTGCGGGATACGTTACAGGCTAAATCGACGGAGTTTATGCACGTCGTTAAAATCGGGCGTACTCATTTTATGGATGCCACACCGATTACGGTTGGGCAAGAATTATCGGGATACGTTTCGCAATTGAACCACGGTCTTAAAGCAATCAGTTATACACTCGAACACCTATCTGAGCTTGCTCTGGGTGGTACGGCGGTAGGAACGGGAATAAATACTCCTAAAAACTACTCTGAAGACGTAGCTCAGCATATATCAGATTTGACCGAGTTGCCTTTTATGACCGCCGAAAATAAATTTGAAGCACTTGCTGCCCACGATGCAATCGTGGAAACGCACGGAGCTTTGAAAACGGTTGCGGTAAGTTTGATGAAAATCGGCAATGATATTCGGATGTTATCATCCGGTCCGCGTTCGGGCATTGGTGAAATTTCGATTCCTGAAAACGAACCGGGTTCTTCTATCATGCCGGGAAAAGTAAACCCAACGCAGTCAGAAGCTATCACGATGGTAGCCGCTCAGGTTTTAGGAAATGACGTAGCAATAAATATTGGTGGTTCAAACGGACATTTCGAATTGAATGTTTTCAAGCCAATGATGATTTATAACTTCCTTCATTCGGCTCAATTAATTGGCGATGCCTGCGTATCGTTTAATGATAATTGTGCGGTTGGAATTGAACCGTTGTACGATAATATTCAGAAGCATTTGAATAACTCACTTATGTTGGTGACCTCGCTAAATACCAAAATTGGTTATTATAAAGCGGCTGAGATTGCTCAAACCGCTCACAAAAATAACTCTACGCTTAAAGAAACTGCAATTTTACTCGGTTACGTGACCGCCGAAGAATTTGACGAATGGGTAAAACCAGAAGATATGACAGGTTTATAAAAAAAGCGAAAGAAATTAGGTTGAAGATACAAGGCAAATGCTTAGGAATAGGTGTTTGCCTTTTTGCAAGTGAAAACAAAATAATAAATGAATAGTAACCTTTTTAATAAAACTCTGAACGCTAAAGTCTTAGTAGGAAGTATCTTTGTAACGCTATCTCTGATTTCTCTTTGGATTTACGATAAAGCAAACGGCGACGGAAACGGAATTGTAGCAGGCATTTCTGTTGAACCTTTGATAAAGGTGTTCTTTGTCGTTTTTGTCATTTTACTTGTTTTACTTGCAATACTTAAAAAGCATAAAGTTGCCCAAAACGTACTTTTATCGGCGGTTTCGATACTTGTTACTTTTTTCATCGTGGAATGGTTTTGCGGGAAGTGGCTTGACTTTCAAAAAACACAACAACCCGAAATTTCCGGTCCTAAGCACTCTTTCATTCCCGATGAAAATTTGGGTTACAAACCTGCTCCAAACGAAGGCCTTGCGGGACTAAAAACAAAAGACGGTGAGACAGTTTATGACATCACATTTGAAACGGACGTAAACTCGCTTCGTAAAATACCGCTCGATTTTGCCAACGCAACTAAGTTTGCTCAGTTTTACGGTTGCTCCATGACCTTTGGGGAAGGAGTAAACAGCGACGAAACAATCCCGTACCAATTTGCTAAACTTGATTCAACTTTTCATGCGTACAATTTTGCTTTCAGCGGTTACGGTCCAACCCAGATGTTGGCTCGTTTGCAAGACGAAAATGTAGAAGAATTAGTCAACGAAAATTCTGGTTTTGGGGTCTATACATTCATTCCTGATCACGTAAACCGGACCATAAATACTTACACAAACTATTCTTATAATCACGGAAATGTACCGCGTTATAAACTCGTAGATGATAAATTAGTCCGTGATGGTACTTTTACTGAAAGTAGAAGATTTCGGAATTTCATCTTTGACCAAATGGCAAAAAGTAACATTCTGCGGGCCTTTAATATCGGTTATCCGTTCAATATTACCTCGGAAGACTATGAGTTGACTGCCGCTGTTTTTGCGGAGTCGGCAAAAGAATTTGAGAAGAAATTTCAATCTAAACGGTTTTACGTCGTTATCTATCCGTCCAATAATGATAATTCGGCGATGGTTGAATTACTGAAAAGTAAAGGGTTGCAGGTACTTGATTACTCAAAATTTTTCAATCCGAGTGCTGAAGGGTTAGCAATCCCCGACGACGAACACCCAACCCCGAAAGCAAATCGAATTTTATCAGCAAAACTGTACGAAGATATTTCGACGATAGACTAAAACTATGAACAGGATAAAAATGCGGAAAGGAAAATTAGCCTTAGGGTTGTGTATCGGCTGTTTATTCGGAGTTTTTTCCTGTGAAAAGGACGAAGCCGTTGTTGAGAAGAAAAAAGTGGATTATCCAGCGGCGTACGTGGTCAATGCTGATAATACTATTTCGGTTATAAACCTGCTTACTCAATCTGTTGACACCACATTTTTAATTTCTTCCGAGGGCAATAGTTTCGCTCATCATATATATAAAAATCCCGATAATACTCATTTGGCTGTCGCGTTACCGTCGGTTGACCTTTCTAACGGGCACGATAAGTTGCACGATATTGATTCTTTTGGAGGAGTTGTAGTTCTGAAAGCTTCCGACGGAACATTCGTTTCAGACATCATAACCGCCGAAGCCAATCATAACGCTATTTTCTCTCCCGATGGAAATGAAATTTGGACAGGTTTAATGAGTCACGATTCTCCAATCGTCAAAGTTTACGATTCGTACGGGCTTATTAACGTAGCTGCAATTCCGGTTGGAACGGATGCCTCGGAGGTTACTTTTTCTTCGGATGGTAAAATCGCTTTTGTGGCGGCTCAGGAAAGTTCTTTTGTTTACGCAATTGACGTGAAAATGAAAGAAGTGGTAAAGCAGATAAAGGTTGACTTTTTCCCAACAAACGTTTGGCCTGGAACAGATCGGGTCTTTGTTGAAAATAAGAACCGTCACTCCATAAATATTATTAATACTAAAACTTTAAAAGCTGAGGAAGCCATTGACCTCGACTTTGAACCGGGCTTTACGTTATTCCACGAAAAGAGCAAAACTTTGTGGATCTGCGACGCTAAGAATAATCAAGTCCGATTATTTTCGAAAAGTGGTTCTGCTTGGAATGAAGTTGAGAAAATCAAAACCGATATTGATGCTCACGCCATCGCGATTTCTGATAAATACGGAATTGCGTTGGTCGTAAATCAGCGATCAAACACAGTTTCTGTGATTGATCTGGTTACCAGAAAAAAGCTGAAAGAGATTGTAGTGGGTTTAAAACCGAACGGAATCGTTCTGATTGAATGATTAAAGTGTTTTGGTTTTCAGATTCAAAATTGTAGCGTCTACTGTATTGCTAAAAAACTCATAAACAGGATTTTCTTCGCCTAACTCTTTCGCTCTTGAAGCACTTGCTAAAGCTAATTTGTACTTTTCTAAAGAATACTCAATTTGTGCTTTGATCCAATTATTCCTAAATGTTTCGCTTAGCACAATTGACTTTTCTATGTAGTTCAGAGCAAGTTCGAGGTTCTGATTTTTCTGTAAAAGATATTCAGCCGCTTGTTGCAAATTACCCGCCATCTCATTGCTTTTAATCGCGATTGCTTCCGTAACGGGTAAGATATTATTGACTTTAACGTTCAGGATAATCTCGGTGGTTTCCCATTGAAAGTGAAGCTTAGAGGCTTCGTCTGTGATATCTGAGAAGAAGATAGTAAAAGTTTCGGTGAATGGTATTTGCTTGGAAGGAACTTTAAGAGAGTATAGGGGGAAGGTATTCACGAAGGTTTCTTCGCTGACTTCTAAATCTTCTAAGAGATAAACTTCCCAGGTCTTAATGCCCGGACGAGTCATAATTGCGTAAACTCCGGGAAAAATCGTTGTTCCTTCGATTTCAATTTCGTTCGGGATTTCAATTTTAGTGGAGGCATTTGCTCCCGTTCGCCAGACTTCCTGAAAAGGCACTAAATTCCCAAATACCTTTCTTCCCTTGACGCTTGGTCTCGAAAATTCCAGATATAACTCGGTTACTCCAATAGTTTGGGCGATGCTTGCACCCGGACTTGGTTGTGGTGTTAGCTGAGCGTGTGAAGTGAACAGAACGAAGATGAAGATTGACGTTAATTCGAATTTCATTTTTTAATAAATCGTTTTGAAATTGATTTGTTTGCATCTTCAACCGACAGAAAATAACTACCGCTTGGTAAATTATCTATTTCGGTGAGTAAAGTAAAGGTTAAATTTTGCGATTCTACTTCCTGAGTTTTTCTTCCTAAGCTATCAAATATTTTAATTCTAAGCGGTGGCGTAAACTCCGGGTCGGTGATGATTGCTTTCAAAGAATTTTCGTCAGAAACCGGGTTAGGATATATGAACAGCGTCTCGCCTGAGTTTTGTACTACTTGTTCAAATTCTGCCAATTCTTTTACTCTCACAAAGTTTGGAATTCCGTGACCCAAAAACTCGTCGGGATTTTCGTACTGAGAACCAGATTTAATGATCAACTCACGAATTTTCATTGCCGAAAGGGTAGGGTAAGCTTGTTTTACTCCGGTAGCTAAACCCGCAATAAGAGGAGAAGAGAAAGAAGTGCCGCTGCTCGAACCCACTGTATTATTCGTTCTTCCAACGGTGGTTGAAAGCCCCATTGCCGCTACTTCCGGTTTTACCCGACCGTCGGCGGAAGGACCAATTGAACTGAAAGCAACATATTCTTCGTTTGCCGTGACTGCACCCACCGCAATAACCGAATCAGCATCTGCTGGTGCGGTTATTCTTCGCCATGAATTTCGTCCTTCGTTTCCGGCAGAAGTCACCACAATTATTCCTTTACTTGCCGCCCAATCTGCTGCTTTTGTAATCAATGTTGTGTTACCATCAAGGTCACTGATTTCGTAATTTTGGGTGGGATTATCAAAGCTGTAATAACCTAATGAGGAATTGATAACATCAACTCCTAAACTGTCGGCTTTCTCGGCCGCGAGTAGCCAGTAAAGTTCTTCAATTCTCGTTTCCGAAAATACATCTTCGGTTCTGAACAACGCAAAAGCCGCTCGTGGAACTGCACCGACGAAGGTCCCGTGCTGATTTGCCGCCAAGACGCTTAAAACGTTCGTTCCGTGGCTGTGGTCGTTTATAACACTCGGTTCATCCGAAACAAAATCCCAGGTCGCCAGTAAACGATTATCGCTATACAGGGATTTGAAAATATCAAGATTCTGTGCGTTTTGAAAACCGGAATCAAAAATACCTACTAATACTCCCTCGCCTAAGAATCCTGCTTCGTGCATTTTATCAATCCCGAGCATCTTGTTTTGAATGTCAGACAATCCGAAGTCGGCAGTCGTAGTTTCTTCAAATTTTGATTTTTTTGCTAAAGCTTCATTTGCAAATGCCGCATTCTTCAAATCTCCGCTCCACAATAAATCCTCGAAGAAAGACTTAGATTGAATTAGATTAAGCTGGGCATCGGTTGCTTTGATTAGCACACCATTTAGCCACTTTGAAGTATATCTTACGGGCGTGATTTTATTTATTTCTTCAACGTAAATTTTACTAACTGGTAAATCCTGACTGGTGACGTCGATTTTCTGAACGATTCTTCTGTTGATTGCCCGTTCTGATAAAAAAGCCGCTGGTTTATCCACCGTGAAATCAGATGCGGGTTTATCTTTGAATAAAATGAAATAGTCTTTCTGCTGGGCAGAAAGACTAAAACAGCCGAGAAATAGACACCAAACCAGTAAAATTCTCATAGCTAATTCTATTTTATACTTTTTGTGATCCAACCACCACCAATAACGTCGTCTCCTTCGTAAAATACCGCAGCTTGTCCTGGTGCAACGCCTGTTACCGGCTCATCGAAATCAATTCTTATTTTATCGTCACTCAATTGAGTTACTCTTGATGAAACTCCTTCGTGCTTGTATCGAATCTTCGTCGAAACGGTTACGTCTTTGCCGTATAAGTCGTCGTATTTTAACAAGTTGATTTTTTGTATCTCTAAGCCGTTACGCTCTAATTGCTTGTCACGACCTAGTACAACTTCGTTGGTCTCTTTTCTAATATCGGTCACAAACGCTGGATAGCCCAATGCGATACCTAAGCCTTTTCGCTGACCAATGGTGTAGAAAGGATAACCTTCGTGTTGCCCAAGTATTGTTCCGTCTTCCATTACGAAGTTTCCGCCTTTAACTCGTTCTTCAAGTCCGTCTACTCTTCTTTTCAGGAATCCCCGGTAATCGTTATCGGGCACAAAGCATATTTCGTAAGATTCCGCTTTGCTAGCTAACTCGAAGAAACCTCTTTCTTTTGCCATTTCACGAATTTCCTTTTTTGTCAAATTGCCCAATGGAAGCACGGTACGGGAAAGACTTTCCTGGGAAACTCCCCACAACACGTAGCTTTGATCTTTGAGCGAATCAACTCCTTTCGAGACGATGTAACGTCCGGCTTCTTCACGGATATTTGCGTAATGTCCGGTAGCGATGTATTCGCAGCCTAAAAGGTCGGCACGTTTTAAAAGAGCGTCCCACTTAATGTGCGTGTTGCACATCACACACGGATTCGGAGTTCGGCCTTCTAGGTACTCACCCGTGAAGTAGTCAATGACTGCATCGCCAAATTCTTCTCTGATGTCTAATATATAGTGGGGAAATCCTAACTGAACGGAGACGTTCCGGGCATCATTGATAGAGTCTAAGCTGCAACAACCCGTTTCCTTCTTAGAACCGCCTGATGAGGCGTAATCCCACGTTTTCATCGTCATTCCGATTACTTCGTAGCCTTGTTCGTGCAGTAAAACTGCCGCTAATGAACTGTCAATACCGCCACTCATGGCGACCAAAATTCTTCCTTTACTTTCCATAATTACTGCAAGGATTAAAAGTCCTTCGTATGATTTTTTATATTCAAAGTTAGCAACAACTTAGCAGGTATTATAGTTCTTGGTTAGTTTTGCCGAAAAAAGTATATGCTAACAAAGTCAATTTACGTTTCTGGAGTTAATAATTTGTCTGATGCCCGCTATTGTTCGGGAATGGGAGTGGACTACATTGGAGTAAATGTAGACGAGGAAAGCTCAAGCTACTTGCCAATCGAGAAATTCAACGAAATTAATGGATGGGTAGTGGGAGTGAACTGGATTGTGGAATCTGGAGCAACTGATTTTAATAAATTACTTGATAAATGTATTAAGTACGACATAAAGCGTATTTGTGTCAGCGATGCAAAGGTGGCTCGGGGCTTTATTGAAAACGGTTACGAAGTAATCATCAAAACAGACGAATTACCCGCCGAATCGGCTAATTCACCAGAAACACTTGGTTATGAAATTGCATTCTCCGAAGAACTTCTGGACGCATTTGAAGGTGGTTCGATGTCAGTTAATTCACCCATTTATTTAAGCGGTGTTATATCACCTGAGAATTTAGAACGAATAAATTCTGTCGAAAGCATTTACGGTGTAATATTGATCGGAGGTGATGAACTGCGACCAGGCTTTAAAAATATGGATGCCCTTATTGATGCCATTGAAGTATTTGAGGATTAAATAACGTTTATCAAGTTGTTTTACCTCTCGTGTAGTTTGTAATACATAGTACTATTTTTTTGCTGTGATTTGCAACTGCACAAATTATGGACAAACTAAATTACAAACATGGCATCTAAATCACTTCATCGCATTGTCGGGACTGACACGCAATTAGGCGGCGTCTCGCTCGGATTGGCAGACTACCTGAATATTGACGTTACAATTGTCCGGGTAGTTTTTGTAATAATGATATTTACACCCTTCCCCGCAATAATTACGTATTTAATTCTCTGGGCAGTACTGCCCGCATATTCTTCCTCTACACAATTGATCACTGATACCTCGTTTAACCGTGAGTTTCAGGATCAGGTTTTTAATTCAAACAAATTTCAAATGAACAACAAGAACAGACAAGGTAGCTTAGTTGGCGGAGCCGTTCTGATCATCTTAGGCGTGATTTTTTCATTCAAAACCTTCTTCGACATTAATCTTTTTAAATTTATTGGGCAGATGTGGCCCCTGTTCCTAATAGCATTGGGCGTTTGGTTAGTAGTGCGGGAAAAACCTTCAGACAATGACCCATTTGATAACGATTCTATTGGTGGCTCTAATTCAGACTTAATCGATTAATATATAAGATTACGAACTATGAAAAATTATTCAAAAGTAGTTTTAGGCGTTATATTAATCGTTTTGGGAGTTGTTTTCTTAGGGAACAATTACAACTGGTTTAGTATCGACGTCTCATTTCGTCACATCGCCAAATGGTGGCCGCTGCTGCTGGTAGTCGGAGGAATCGGGGTTTTCCTGAACCCAGACCGACGATTAGCAAATCCGTTAACTGTTCTAGCAATATCATTCGCTATTCCGCTCGCTTTATTTGCGGCCGCAAATGATGGTGTAGAAAGGGTAGAACGTTCTTTCAAGTTAGACGCATTCACAGATGAAAATGAACCTGATAGAAACGAAAGTTATGGTTCGGACGAGGATAGCTACAACCCAAAATCAAGCACTTCAAACCAACGTAAGGTACAAAACTTTAATATTGAGAATCAACTTGGTATCGAACGGGCGAAGTTAGATTTTGGTGGAGGAGCGGCAGAGTTCTTTCTTGAAACAACAAAAGACAATCTCTTTGAAGCAAAGACAGTATTGACCAAAGGAAGTTACAAACTTGAGTCAGATAAATCGGGTTCAAACGTAGAAGTTGACTTTGATATGATTGATTCAGACACTAGGCACGTCAATGTGAACGATGATATAGATTTTGACAACGACGTCTACATAAAATTGAATCCAGCGGTGCTATGGGACATTAGGTTGGGAATTGGAGCCGGCGATCTTGACTTTGATTTTAGTAAGTTCCGAGTTGAAAGAATCAAAGTTGAAACTGGAGTAGCGGCTATCAAAATCAAATTGTCAGATTTACTTAAAGAAGTAGAAGTGGACGTAAAGTCTGGTGTTGCTAAAGTGAATATTGAAGTTCCGAAAGGTGTAGGTTGTAGAATTGACTTGAGCGGAGCTATGAATACCAAAAACTTTAGTGGATTCAATAAAATTGACAACGACCGCTGGGAAACAAGTAATTTTGACTCAGCTAAAAAGAAGATTTATATTGACTTAGACAGCGGTTTGACTTCGCTAAATATTTCAAGGTATTAATCTTTGTATTTGAGAGCGTTTACGGTATTTATTTTTGTGATAAACAGCGTAGGGATCAGCAGTGTTAGCCCAACGATGATTACCACAATCACATTAACAAATGCGATACTTTTGAAGTCGATTAAAACCGGAACGTAATCAATATAGTAACTTTCAGGGTCAAGCGGAACGAGTTTGTAATACTTTTGAATACTTACGATTGCCATTCCGATTACATTTCCCAGAATAAGTCCTTTAATAATTATAAGAAATCCGTTGGTCATAAAAACCTGACGGATTTTTTTATTAGGCATTCCCAAAGCTTTCAATAAACCAATCATCGGGATACGTTCCATAATCATGATGAGAAGTACCGATATCATGTTAAATGCCGCCACAACCATAATCAGGAATATAACGAGGAGTATATTGCGATCGAGTAACTGAAACCATTCAAAGAATTGCGGTACAATTGAAGTGATGGGTTTAGTGATTAGGTCTTGCGGTAACTTATCATCAAGCTCTGCCTTTGTTGGTTCAACTTCGTCGATTGAGTTTAGAAAAACTTCGTAGTGTCCTACTTGGTTGATGTTCCAATTGTTGAGCTTTTGAATTAACTTAAGATCAGCGAAGATTAAATTTTTGTCAAAGTCGATAAGACCCGTATCGTAAATTCCGACAATTTTCATTTTTCTCGCCCGTGGTGGATTCTGTACAAAATATATCAGTGCGTCATCGTTTAATTTAAGCCGAAGTTTTCTTGAAACGTATCGGCTGACCAAAATTTCTTTTGTGTCCGTGGAATCGTTCAAATTCAACCATCTGCCTTCAACCAAATTTCCAATAAAGAGCAAACTATCAAACTTCAAGTCGATGCCCTTCATGATAATGCCGCTAATTTCTTCTTCAGATTTCAGAATAGCCGCCTTATTAATTACCGTATGATAACCTTTAACTTCAGGTATTTTTGAAAATATTGAATCAATTTCTGAATTTCTGACCAAAGGGGTTTCATCGTATGATCTATTCAACGTAATTTTGCCGACCTGAATGTGAGAAGTTAAGCCAACAAGTTTATCTTTGATGCTTAATTTAAAACCGTACAGAACCGAAAAGGCTATAATCATCGTGGCTACGCCGATAGCAATACTGGCTACACCAACTTTGACGACCGTTGACGAAAAGGAAGAAGATTCGGTTTTGCGAATCTTCGAAGCCAAAAAATAGATTAAATTCATGAATACGATTCAAGATATTAAGTATTGGTCAATCATTTTCTTGTTTGCTCTGCAAAGTTGTAACCTTGACGCTCAACAGCTCAAAAGTAGTGAACTTATTGTTGGAGCGGAAAGGTTAGACGAATATTTGCCGCTTATTAAAGGTAAAAGAGTTGCTTTGGTTGTCAATCAAAGTTCACTCGTAAATGACAAGCACTTAGTAGATGTACTACTTAAAGCAGGAGTAGATGTGAAAAAAGTATTTGCACCCGAACACGGTTTTAGGGGCGAAGCAAGTGCAGGTGAAAAAATTAACGATCAGGTAGATCAAAAAACTGGATTGCCAATTACCTCCTTATACGGAAAGAACAAGAAACCATCTGTTAGTCAATTAGCTGATGTGGATGTCGTGATTTTTGATATTCAGGATGTCGGTGTCCGTTTCTACACGTATATCAGCACTATGTATTACAGTATGCAGGCGTGTGCCGAAAATAACAAGCAAATAATCATTCTTGACCGACCAAACCCGAACGGTCATTACGTAGCGGGTCCGGTGCTCGAAGAAAAATATACTTCTTTCGTGGGTATTATTCCAATACCGGTTGTACACGGTTGTACTGTTGGTGAATTGGCAAAAATGATTAACGGAGAAAATTGGCTGAAAGATAACCTGAAAGCTGATTTGCAAGTTATTTCGTGCGAAAACTATACGCACCAAACTATTTACGATTTGCCGATAAAGCCTTCTCCGAACCTCCCAAACCGACAATCAATTTTGCTTTATCCGAGTATTTGTTTCTTTGAACCGACCAACATGAGCGTTGGGCGGGGAACAGACACGCAGTTTCAGGTTATCGGAACTCCACAAAAGAACATGGGCGATTACGTTTTTACTCCCGAAGATAAACCCGGAGCCGTTAATCCGCCACTGGAAGGTAAAACTTGTTACGGGTTGGATTTACGAACGGTAGATGCTTACAACCAGGAATTGACGCTAAGCTACTTGGTGGATTTTTACGGAAAGTTCGATAAGTCAAAGGCATTTTTTACAAACGAAAAGTTCTTTAATCTCCTGATGGGAAATGACTGGGTACTTGCCAAAATTAAAGCGGGAAAATCAGCTGACGAGATTGAATCTATGTGGCAGTCAGGGTTAGAAGATTACAAAGAATTAAGAAAAGGCTATCTACTTTACTCATTATAATGGTCGTAAAAATTATTGGCAAATGTACTTTACTGCTTGCAATCGTTTTTCTAATCGTAGAAGCAACTATTTTTTTTAGTCCTTTCAAAGAAAAAGATTTAGAAACAGATTTCGCAGCGGCAATTATCGATAAGCAGCAAATTCTCAATGCTACACCTTCTCCTAAAATTGTTTTGATTGGTGGTTCGAGTGTTGCTTACGGCATCGATAGTCAACTAATGCAAGATTCACTCGGTATCCCGGTTATCAATATGTCGTTTCAGTACTTTCTGGGAAGTGATTTTTTATTCCAACAACTACTTGGGTCACTCAATAAAGGTGATAAAATTATCTCGAGCTTTGAGTACATCGTCACCAAGCAAGGGGATAAAAAAGAACAGCTAAAAGCTGCAAGTTACTTCCCGAAAGCATATGATTGGATTATTTTTGAAACACCAGATGAGTACATTAGTGCGTGGCTGAGAACACGTATTGGTTTTTTCCGAAATATAATTCTTCGGTTGTACGACCAAACACCTTTCAATCCGATTGTTGAAGATAAAACTAATACTTTTTTTCGCGGAGCAATTAACAAAAATGGCGATTTAGTAAGTCATTTAAATAATAATCCGGTCGCTTTTGCGGATTGTAATACTAAAAAGGACTCTGTTTATTATCCGGTAATTTCAAATATAAACTACTACACAAATACTCTAAAAAAGAATGATATAGATGTTTACTTTACCTTCCCGCCGTACGAAGAAAATTCTTTCCGTAACGATAAGCGACTGGTAGATAGTCTTGTGGTAGAGTTTAATAAATATCCGAACATCAATCTTCTCGATTCTCCTTATGATAACATTTATCCTAATTCTTTTTTCCAGGATATGTGCTATCACTTGAACGCAAAAGGCAGAAAGGAAAGAACCCTGAAATTAATCAAAGACCTTAAAAATACGTTAGCGGCGAATGCTCTTTAATTCGATTCATTTTGCTATTTTCTTTCCAATCGTAACGATTGGGTTTTTTATTCTCTCGCATAAAAATCGATGGTGGTGGCTGCTTGCAGCTAGTTGCTACTTCTACATGGCTTTCAAGCCGGTTTATATTCTCATTTTAGCGTTTACAATAGTTATAGATTATTATGCTGCGATTTTTATTGAAAACTCTTCCGGAAGTAATCGAAAGAAATGGCTGATTGCGAGTCTGATTGCCAATATCGGTGTACTTGCAATTTTCAAGTATTATAATTTTTTGTTTCATATTTTCCCTGGGAATATCCTTGACTTTGATTCAAAAGCTTTCGGAATACCATTTCTTGAAATTGCGTTACCAATTGGGCTTTCGTTTCACACATTTCAGGCGATGAGCTACACAATTGAAGTGTACCAGGGTAATCAGAAAGCCGAACGAAAATTTGGGTTTTACGCTCTGTACGTGATGTTTTATCCGCAGCTTGTAGCCGGACCAATTGAACGCCCGCAGAATATTATTCCTCAGTTTTACGAAGTTAAAAAGTTTGATTATCAACGTATTAAGTCTGGTTTACAACTCATGGCTTGGGGACTTTTTAAAAAGGTTGTAATTGCGGATAGGTTAGCGAATTTTGTGTACGAAGTTTATCGTCAACCCGACAATTTTGAGAGTATTTCAGTTTGGGTTGCCACGTTTTTCTTCAGCTTTCAAATTTACTGCGACTTTTCGGGTTACTCTGACATTGCCATTGGAGCCGCAATGGTCATGGGGTTCACGCTCATGAAGAACTTTCATAATCCCTACTTCGCAACGTCAATTGGGAAGTTCTGGAACCGCTGGCATATTTCATTATCAACGTGGTTTAGAGACTATCTCTACATACCGATGGGTGGAAACCGAGTTTCTCAACCCCGCGTTTACTTTAACTTATTCTTTGTTTTTTTAGTGAGTGGCATCTGGCACGGAGCTAATACCAACTACATAATCTGGGGAGCGTTGCATGGCTTCTATCTCATATTTGGGTTAATGACATTAAATCTCCGAAACGGTATTATTAAGTCGGTTGGAATTAATAACAACTCCTACTTTATGAGATTTGTGAACGCTGTCTTCACTTTTCTTCTTGTGATGATCGCGTGGATTGCGTTTCGGGCGGACTACGAATTGCCCTACTTTTCAAAAGCACTTTGGAGCAAAGTTATTGCTCTGCCCCAGATTTTTGATAAGACGATAGATTTAGCCTACATCGAACAATTCGTCTTCATGGATTTGGGATTAACCGAATTTATTTATGCTCTTCTTTTAATTTTATTACTGTTATTTGTGAATTATTTACAAGAGAATAATAGCGTTCGGTCAATGGTGAATAAACAATCAATGTTTGTTCGTTGGTCGTTCTATACGGTCTCACTCTTGGTCTTTATATACTTAGGGGTTTTCGAATCTGATGCTCAATTTATTTACTTCCAATTTTAATTATGTCACAAGAATTAGTCTTAATCATTGATTTCGGTTCTCAGTACACGCAACTAATAGCTCGGCGAGTGCGGGAGTTAAATATTTACTGCGAAATTCATCCGTTCTACGCAATTCCTGAAATCAACGATCAGGTAAAAGCAGTGATTTTATCTGGTAGTCCGTGCTCAGTACTCGATGCCGAATCACCCAAAATTGACTTTGACTCTTTCAAAGGGAAGCTGCCAGTTTTAGGCGTTTGCTACGGTGCCCAATTACTTGCGAACGAGTTCGGTGGGAAAGTTGCCGCATCATCCACCAGAGAATACGGGAGGACAAACCTTTCTTCGATTACCTCAGCGTCCGATCTTTTCGATGGTTTAGAAGTTTCCTCACAAGTCTGGATGTCGCACGGCGACACAATCGTAGAACTTCCCGCAAATGCCGAATTGTTAGCTTCAACGAGCTCAGTAAAAGTTGCAGCGTATAAAATTAAGAATGAGGAAACGTATGGAATACAATTTCATCCGGAAGTAACGCACAGTACAGATGGTAAAAAGGTGCTGAATAACTTTTTAGTGAATATAGCCAGATGTGTGCAGGATTGGACCGCAGAATCTTTTGTCGAAACTTCGGTTGCTGAATTGAAGGAAACGCTGGGGAACGATAAAGTAGTAATGGGGCTTTCGGGTGGAGTTGATTCTACCGTTGCTGCCACACTGATTCATCAGGCAATTGGAAAAAAACTATATTGTATATTCGTTGACAATGGTCTTCTCCGAAAAAACGAATTTGAGGAGGTTTTAGATTCTTACAAAGGAATGGGGCTCAACGTAAAAGGAGTGAATTCGAGCCAGAGATTCTATGACGCTCTCAAAGGCTTAAAAGATCCGGAGTTAAAAAGAAAAGCGATTGGTAAAACATTTATCGATGTATTTGACGAAGAAGCAAAATTGATAAAAGAT
>JBLHXN010000063.1:0-19421 GCA_047630355.1 Spirosomataceae bacterium
GATACTAAATCAAGGCTTTGAAGCCACAAGCGGAAGTACTTTTTTAGCCCAAATTGGTGGCTGCGAAAATGTAGCCATTCCCGGCTTAGTGGCCTATTATCCTTTTAACGGAAATGCCAACGACGCAACCGGAAATGGTTACAACGGAATCATTGACGGTGCAACACTCACGACTGATAAGTTTGGGGCAGCCCCAAAAGCCCTCAATTTCGACGGAAACGACTTCGTAAGAATCCCGAATTTATACGATGCGTCAAGCCAACCCTTAGTGGATGTCACGTATTCGCTGTGGTTCAAACCCAACCAAAATTACGGAGCAGCTGATTTCTATTCATTAATTATCCGAACAACCGACGGAGGATTTACCGACATGATTGGGAAGCCCGACCTTAGCAATGTAGAAAATAATAAGTTTCAGTTCTACATGTTTGATAACGTTACTAATGTGGGGCTTATTACCAAAGCTACCACCATCAACTTCACCGCAAATCAATGGGTTCACGTAGTGGCAACCAGAGCAAACGGTACCATTAAAATATATGTGAACGCAGCAAAAGAAGGAGAAACAGCTTACACAAACTCGCAATACTTCTACCCTGACCTATACCTCGGTGGGCATTCCACATTTAACAGATGGTACTTCAACGGTGCTTTAGACGACTTCCGTATTTATAACAGGGGATTGAGCGAAGCCGAAATCCAGGCAATTTATAATGCGGAGAAGCTGTGAGAAGTTGCTTTCTCAAGTGGGTTTCCACTTACATTTCCCTAAAATAACCTGCAAACACATTCTTCTCCAAAATGTTAGAGTTTTTTACGATCCTACGCAGGTTGCTTTCTATGGATTGTCCCGTCTAAGATAAAAACAAAAAAATATTATTTATGTAACTTTTTTTATTGGTTTAATTTGTAATATTATGCCATTAATTCAACTGTAAACAAATAGCCAATGCTAAAAAAAATAACGTCTCTTATTCTATTGATCTTTACTGTTATTGCTGCTCAGGCACAAGTTAACTTTAAACTCGATCAAAAATTACCTATGGATCCGGCCGTGAAACAAGGTACACTTTCAAACGGAATGAAATACTACATCCGGAAAAATGTGGAACCCAAAGACCGGGCAGACCTTTACCTTGCCGTGAACGTAGGTTCTACGTTAGAAAATGACGAGCAACAAGGTCTTGCCCACTTTATGGAACACATGCAATTTAATGGCACTACCAATTTCCCGAAAAACGAACTCGTTAGCTTTCTGCAAAAATCGGGTTTGAAATTTGGTGCTGACCTCAACGCTTATACTAGTTTCGACGAAACGGTGTACCAATTACCAGTACCAACCGACAGTGCAGATCGGTTTGAAAAGTACTTTTTGGTTTTAAGCGATTGGGCAAATAAAGCAACCCTAGACCACGAAGAAATTGACAAAGAAAGAGGTGTGGTATTGGAGGAGTCCCGACTTGGAAAAGGGGCTCAATCCCGCATCAGAGATCAGTTACTCCCGGCAGTACTAAAAGGTTCGCGATACGCAGATAGGCTGCCAATTGGAAAAGACGAAATCCTCAAAAATTTCAAATACGAAGACTTAGAAGCTTTCTATAAAAAATGGTACCGACCAGATTTACAGGCAGTTATAGCCGTTGGAGATTTTGATGTAGCACAGGTAGAAGCTTATATTAAAAAATACTTTGGCTCTATTCCGGCGGCAGTTTCGCCGGCGGCAAGACCTAAATTTGACATTCCGATGGACGGCTCAACGACCGCTAAAATCATCACTGATGCTGAGCAACCTTACACGTTGGTTCAATTGTATTACAAGCACCCGGAACTAAAAGAAATAACCGGAAACGACCGTCGGCAACAAATTTCCATTTCGTTATTTAATGCCATGATGGGAGCCAGACTTCAGGAATTATTACAAAAGGCTGATCCACCGTACCAGTTTGGGGTTAGTAGTTACGGTGGCTTTTTGGGCGGCTTAGATGCACTTACCGTGGTGGCTGTTGCTAAAGGTAACGGAGTAGAAAAAGCCCTAAAAGCAGTTTTGGAAGAGAATCAACGAGCTAAAAGTTTCGGTTTTACGCAAACAGAACTCGACCGGGCAAAAGCTCAATACCTTGCAGGTCGTGAAAAGCAGTTTAACGAAAAAGACAAAACGGCATCTACTTCTTTCACCATAGAACTCACCCAGTCTTTCCTCAAAAACGTGGTAATGACAGACATCGGTTTCGATTTCGATTTTGCTAAGCAATATATCGGTGGCATTTCTTTGGACGAAGTTAATGCGTTGGTGAAAACTTTTATTACCGACAAGGATAGAGTGGCGGTTGTTGTTGCTCCCGAAAAGGAAAAAGACGCTTTGCCAAGCGAAGCACAATTGATAGGGTGGATCAACGAAAATAAGGAAGTTACCGCCTATGTTGATGAAACGCTGGATCAACCGCTGATGACCACCGAGCCAGCTCCGGGTAAAGTAGTCGAGCGAAAAAGAAACGAAACCGTCGGTGTTACGGAACTGAAATTAAGTAACGGCGTAAAGGTAATTCTGAAACCAACGGAGTTCAAAAACGACGAAGTGCTGTTTTTGGCTTCCAGTAAAGGCGGCACAAGTCTTTACGATCTCAAAGACTTAGACAATGCTTCGTTCGGGTCGGCGGTTGCTTCTGTTTCTGGTCTTGGCGATTTTTCTTCGATGCAATTACAGAAATACATGACGGGTAAAATTGCCCGTGTAAATGCTTTTGTGGGAGAAAAAACGGAAGGGATTTCGGGAAGTTCATCCGTCAAAGATTTAGAAACGGCTCTCCAAATGCTTCACGTACGCCTCACAAAACAACGTTTTGATGAAAACGCCGTGAAAGGTTTCATTGGTAATCAAAGAGATTTTGTAAAAAGCCAAGACGAAACTCCAACGCCCGAAAAAATTTACGGTGACACGCTTAATGCCGTAATGAGCAATTACTCGGTAAGATCAAAACCCATGACAGCCGAGCGAATGGATGCGTTGAATCCGCAAAAGGCTCAACAGTTTTTTGCCGAAAGATTTGCTGACGCGGATGATTTCATCTACACCTTCGTAGGTAATTTTACAGAAGAGGAAATCACTCCGTTGCTCGAGAAATATATCGGTAGCTTGCCTTCTAAACCCGGTGAGGAGAACTATAAAACGTTCAACGATAATCCTCCCGCCGGAATGATCACGAAAGTGGTTAAAAAGGGAACGGAAGACAAAGCAACGGTTTCGTTGTTTTTTACAGGAAAATACAACGGCGAAGACAATACGGCAACGCAAATAGAAGCTTTAGGTGACATTTTGGGCCTAAAACTGATCGAAAAACTTCGTGAAGAAGAAGGCGGGGTTTACTCTCCGCGTGTCAGTGCTAATGCACAAGATAAGCCGGAAAGTACCTATCAAATCAGTGTTTCGTTTGGCTGCTCGCCTGCTAATGTAGATAAACTGGTAGGCATCACGATGCAGGAAATCGAGAAAATTAAGAAAAATGGGGCTGAAGCAAGTGATATTCAAAAATACAAAGCAGAGCAGCTACTTGACGTTCAGGAGCAATTGAAGAGTAACCGTTTTTGGCTGAGTTCGCTCAACAATGCGTACCTGAAAAAGAAAGACCCCGCCAAGATTTTGGATGGAGAAAAAATGCTTCAAACCATCTCGGTAGCGTCCACGAAAGAAGCCGCCAATAAATTTATGAGCGGTAAAAATGTAATCAAAGTAATATTAGTACCTGAAAATTAACATCAATTTGTTGCAATGGAAAAAGCCCCGATATCGGGGCTTTTTTTGTTTGGAAGAAATGAGAAGTTGCGTCTGGCTGATTTTTATAAAAATGAATAGGGTCGCTCTGCTCAGACCTCACTAAAGCAGGAGCGTCATGTTGCTTCCTAAATGCCGAGCGTAATTTCTCAAACTTCGTATTTCAAGATTTCCTTTGGACAGCAAACTCCCTTCCCCGGACAAAAAGATGGGGCGTTCAGCCTGAAACGTTTTTTCGTAGAGTGTAATGAAAGTTACATAGACTTCTTCTCATAAAAAGCTTAGAGGCGTATCGTAACAGGCTACTCAATGGAATGAGAAAAAGTGGATAAACTCTTAGTAAGTACGTAATTGAAATAACTCGCCGCACACTCAAAAGTGGGCTCATTCATACTTCAGAGCACCGGATTTTGCAGAATTACCCACTTTTTGTTTAATTGACCAATAAAAAACGCTGAATTGAATGCATTAATAGACTTTTGAAAGCTAAAATTCCTAATTTTGTTAAACAGGGCCTCTACAAAACCCTATTATAATAAAGAGGAGAATCTTGAATCAAATTGCTCTTACAGGCACATAAATTGTGAACGAAAAGACCAACTTAAAGTTAGAAGTTTATCAGTGTTGTTTAAATAATTTAAAGAGCGAGTCAGCTGTTAGTTGGTTTACGGAGAAAGTTAAAGGCTTATCTTCAACCTCACCTTTTTATTTGGCATTTGGTATGCTGAAAAGAAAGGTAGAGGATGGTCCTATTTCCATTTCCGAGGGATTGAACGCGGAGCTAAAAAGAATTAACCCCGCATTTTCGTATACAAAATGGACTTTAGTAGAGTTTTGTAGGCTGGCCTTTTTAGTGCATTTAGATTCATTAGATAACAAAGCGAAAATATGTACGCTCTTAGCTTCTTCTGATATGAAAGAGCAAGTGGTTATTTACAAGTCTCTTCAGTATTTATCTAACGCCGAAGATTTCAAATTGGAAATTATTGATGGTATCCGTACCAACATGATTGATGTTTTTGATGCTATCGCGTTAGAAAATTCCTACGCCTTTAAACATTTCAGTGAAGATGCCTGGAATCATATGGTCCTGAAGGCTATTTTCATGGAAAGACCTATTTACCGGATTTACGGAATTGATGATAAGAAAAACACGAAATTGGCTGGTATTCTTCAAGATTTCGTTCACGAAAGGTGGGCTGCAGGAAGAGTAGTAACTCCAGAATTATGGAGAATGATAAGCGGTTTTGAAAACGACTCTATTTTTGAAGATTTGAAAAAAGTAATTAAAAATGACTCAGAAATAGGAAAAACTGCCGCGATAAAGGTGTTACAAGAGTCTTCGTACGTTTCTTGGTTGTCTGATGAAGGCATAAAAGAAACAACATTATCTTGGAACGAAATAGGCTTACAAGTGAATCAATCTCCGGATTGATTTTTACATAAAATACTTAACCATAATATCTAAAATATGAAATTTATTGACCCCCACGTTCATATGTCTTCCAGAACCACGGATGATTATGAGGCGATGCAAAAAGCAGGAATTGTAGCCATTATTGAGCCTGCATTCTGGTTAGGGCAACCACGCACGGAAAAAGGAGCATTTAAAGATTACTACAGCAGCATTGTTGGTTGGGAGCCATTTAGGTCTTCTCAGTTTGGTATCAAACATTATTGCACTATTGGTCTAAATTCAAAAGAGGCGAATAATGTTCCGTTGGCGGAGCAAGTAATGGAACTACTTCCTTTATACGCCATGAAGGATAATGTAGTGGCGATAGGAGAGATAGGTTATGATGATCAAACCGAAGCCGAGGATAGGTTCTTCAGAGCTCAAATAGAATTGGCCAAAGAAGTTAATCTGCCAATATTAATTCATACGCCCCATAGAGATAAGAAAAACGGAACATTACGAAGTATGGATGTGCTAGAAGAGCATGGCATAGATCCTAAAATGGTGATTATTGACCATAATAACGAAGAGACAGCCAAAGCTGTTTTGGATAGAGGCTATTGGGCAGCATTTACTATTTACCCAAGAACAAAAATGGGAAGTGAAAGAATGGTGGAGGTCGTAAAACAGTATGGTTCAGAAAGAATTATTGTGGATAGCTCCGCAGACTGGGGTGTTAGTGATCCGCTGGCAGTGCCTAAAACGGCAAATCTCATGCTGGCAAACGGCATTGCTAAACAAGATGTTCACATGACCTGCTATCAAAATGCATTAGATGCTTATGCCCAAAGTGGAAATATGAAGGAAAGTGATTGGGTAAATGGAGTTGTTTTTGACCAGTCAACCTTATTTGGTGGCAATAGCGTTTTACGTGGTCAAGACCCTAAAAAAGGAAGTGCTACAGGTTCAGATATCGTAGAAAACTAATGAAGCTTTTTTACTATTTGGCTTTAACTAGGCCAGCAAATGTTATTACTGCGGTTTCAGATATTGCCGCTGGCGTGGCCATAGCGAATGCTTTCCTAATGGAAGCTTTTCCGTGGGCTTCGTTTGTATTTTTGATCTTAGCCACTTCGGGGCTTTACGCGGGAGGAATCGTTTTTAATGATGTTTTCGATGCAGAACTTGATAAAATAGAAAGGCCTGAAAGAATAATTCCAAGTGGAAATTTGACTCGAAATCAGGCAGTATTTTTTGGAATTACGCTGTTCGCGTTTGCCATATTTTTTGCTACGCTGGGGAGTATTCAGAGTGGTGTAATTGCCGCATTAATCGCACTCTTTGCGGTGATATACGACAAATTTGCCAAAAACTATTTGGTGGGTGGTCCATTGACAATGGGTCTTTGCAGGGGTTTGAATCTAGCATTGGGGATGAGCATTTTAGCCGATAGACAATTGCCGGAAATGTGGATGATGGTTTTTATCCCGATTGTTTTTGTGGCAGCTATTACATTGACCAGTCAAGGCGAGGTTTTAGGAAACAATAAGCTTTCGATCACCTTTGCTCTCGTGTTAGATATCTTGGTAGCGGCCGTTATTTTAACCCTAGGCTTCAAAGGAGTTATGAATCTTTGGATGGTTCTTCCTTTTGTGCTGCTTTGGATTGGGATAAACTTTTCCGCTAAACTTAAAGCCATTCGGCTTAATGAACCCAAAAATATAATGAATGCGGTAAAGATGGGGGTACTCTCATTAATTCCGCTAAATGCTAGTTATGTAGCAGGTTTTAGCAACTGGAAGTACGGATTAGCAGTATTATGCCTTTTGCCTGTTTCTATATTATTGGCTAAAAAATTCTCGGTAACCTAAATTTTAATGGCGACTTTTCAATTTTGAGATAGCCGTCTGGAAAGAAACAAAATGAACATAGAGCAAAAATTCTCGATTAATTATAAATATAAAATTCTCTTTACCAGAAATATGTTTGATGTGTCAAATACGGAGTTATTTGATGTTTTAAATGAGGATAAAGAGTCTACAAAAGCCATTCAAGTGTCTTTTGTTATAGACAGTGGATTAAACGATTGTCAGCCTGAACTTATCAGTAAAATTGAAAGGTATGTAGCGGCTTTTCCTAAGTTAACATTGGCCTGCCAACCAATCATAGTGACCGGCGGAGAAGACGCTAAAAATACTACGGCGGAGTTTGAGAAAACCTTGTCAATGATAAATGAGGCCAAAATAGACCGTCATTCTTTCCTTTTAGCCATCGGCGGCGGTGCGGTTTTAGACATGGCTGGTTTTGCGGCAGCGGTAGGGCATCGAGGTATCAGGCATATCAGAATACCAACTACAGTTTTATCTCAAAATGACTCTGGTGTAGGTGTAAAGAATAGTATCAATTTCTTTGGCAAGAAAAACTTCTTGGGAACTTTCGCCCCACCTTTCGCAGTGATTAATGATCTCACTTTCTTGACCTCTTTAAATGAGCGAGATTGGCGTGCCGGCATGTCTGAGGCCGTTAAAGTTGCATTAATAAAAGATGCAGCGTTTTTTGATTGGTTAGAAAACAATGCCATTGCTTTGAATAATAGAGATTTAGAGGCTATGGAGAAGTTGGTTTTTGATTGTGCCAAATTACATACCCACCATATCTCAAACAGTAATGACCCTTTTGAAATGGGTTCGTCCAGACCATTAGATTTTGGTCATTGGGCAGCTCATAAAATGGAGCAATTGACCAATTTTGGTATCAAACACGGCGAGGCGGTAGCCATTGGAATCGGGCTCGATATCGTTTATGGAACCTACGCCGGATTTATGTCGGAAGCCTTGGCAGACCGCATATTAAAGGTCTTGTCAAATTTAGGCTTTGCTACTTTTCATCCGGTGCTTTTAAATGAAATAGGGACTCAAATTAACCCGGAATTATTAAAAGGTCTTGAGGAATTTAGAGAGCACTTGGGTGGCGAACTGACTATTACCATGGTGGAGAAAATAGGGGAGAAGTTTGATGTGCACCACATGAACACCGACTGGATAGAAAAAGCCACTTTAACATTACTTAAAAAGCAAGAAACGTATGCGTATTAGTAAACACCAGGCACATTTAAGCTATTGTAGTAATATTCACGCTGGAGAATCTTGGGACGCCACTTTTGAAAACCTGAAGAAGTATACTACTAAGGTAAGAGATGGCCTGAAAGCCGAAAGTTTTGGCATCGGATTAAGATTATCAAGCGAAGCTTCTTTAGAGCTCTTGGGAGGAAATCATTTAGCCATTTTCAAAAACTGGTTAGCCAGCGAAAATATGTATGTATTTACCATCAACGGTTTTCCGTACGGTGGGTTTCATAATCAAGTTGTTAAAGATCAAGTGCACACGCCAGACTGGAGCACGCCAGATAGGCTACTTTATACCATTCGTTTATTTGATATTTTGGCCGAGTTACTTCCGGATGGCTTAGATGGTGGCGTGTCTACCTCGCCCATTTCTTATAGATTTTGGTATAAAGATGCAGCTGCTTTAAAAGACGTAAAAGCAGTGGCGGTTCGTCAGCTTTCTTTGCTGCTGATTCATCTGGCAGAAATTAAAACTAAAACGGGCAAAAGTCTGCATTTAGACATGGAGCCTGAGCCAGATGGTATTTTAGAAACGTCTGATGAGTTCGTGAACTTTTTTAACGAAGACTTACTGCCAGCGGGTAAAAATCAGATAAGTACTGCTTTAGGAATTAGCCCCACTGAGGGGGAGGAAATTATTAGAGAACATTTTCAGCTATGCTACGATGTTTGTCACTTTGCAGTGGGTTTTGAAAAACCTGCAGATGCTATTGCTAAAGTCAAGGCTGCTAATATACGTATTGGTAGAATTCAGATTTCGGCGGCATTAAGTAGCGGTATTTTAGGCTCACCCGAAGATAGAGCCGTCATACAAGAGCAATTGAAAAGATTTGATGAACCTACTTATTTGCACCAAGCCGTGGTAAGAAAAACGGATGGAGCATTGGTTAGATACAAAGACTTAGGGCCAGGTTTAGTGGATATTCAACGGGAAGACTTTCAAGAAATAAGAACCCATTTCCACGTACCCGTTTTTACAGAAAAGTATGAAAAATTGATATCTACCCAACAAGATATTGTAGATACACTGAAGGTTTGGAAAGAAGAGAACTTTACGAATCATCTGGAGGTAGAAACTTACACGTGGGATGTGCTTCCTAAAGCCATGCAAACTGATATAGTGAGCTGTGTCGTGAGGGAGTTGGATTGGGTTAGAACAGTAGCAACAGCATGAAAAAAGTAGCGGTAATTAATGTCATAGGCTTATCAAAAAGGGTTTTAGGTAAGCATACTCCTTTTCTGACTAAGTGGGCGGCAAAAAATAGTATATCCAGCATAGAGCCAGTTTTACCAGCGGTTACCTGCTCTGTACAAACCACCTATTTGACAGGTAAATGGCCCGCCGAACACGGTATTGTGGGCAACGGCTGGTTTTCAAAAGAGGCTCAGGAAATTCAGTTTTGGAAGCAGTCTAATAAGCTGGTACAATCGCTTAATATTTGGGATACGGCCAAAGCTCAGAATCCAGACTTTACCTGTGCCAATATGTTTTGGTGGTATAACATGTATTCTACTGCTGACTATTCCGTAACGCCAAGGCCACAGTACAGAGCAGACGGGCAAAAAGTGCCAGACTGTTATGCTGCTCCCGCCAGTTTAAGAGATCGGTTACACGCAGAATTAGGAACGTTTCCCCTGTTCCATTTTTGGGGGCCTAAAACCACGATAAAATCTAGTAAATGGATAGCCGATGCTTCCAAGAAAGTGCATGAATGGCATAATCCGGATTTGATGCTGGTGTATTTGCCACACCTAGATTACGTGCTTCAGAAGTACGGTCATGACGGTAAACACTTGCCTAAAGACCTCGCAGAAATAGACAAAGTTTGCGAAGACCTGATTACTTATTTAGAAGCCAAAGGTGTGGAGGTTTCTGTGATTTCAGAGTACGGAATTACGGATATAGAAAATCCTATTCATCCAAATCGTATTTTACGCGATATGGACTTGTTGGGTATTAGAGAAGAGAATGGTTTGGAGCTATTAGACGCAGGAGCCTCAAAAGCTTTTGCGGTGGCAGACCATCAGGTAGCCCATGTTTATGTCAAAGATAAATCGCAGTTGGCGGCTGTCAAAAAACGATTTGAAGAAGAGCCGGGTATAGCCTTGGTTTTAAGTGAAGAAGGGAAAAAGAAATACCATATTGACCACGAACGCTCAGGTGATTTGGTACTGGTAGGCGACGAAAAAAGCTGGTTTACTTATTATTTCTGGCAAGACGATGCCAAGGCTCCTGATTACGCCAGAATGGTAGATATTCATAAAAAACCGGGATATGACCCCGTTGAGATGCTCTTAGATCCAAAACAGTGGTTGATTATCCCTAAGATACTTCTGAAAGTACTCGCTAAAAAAATGGGATTCCGTATGGTTATGGATGTTATTCCATTAGATGCTACTTTGGTGAAAGGATCGCACGGAGCTGTAAATCTAAAAGATGATGATAAGGCAATTTTTATTGGTAAACATGGGCATACTGCCAACCTTGAACCTACTGCCGTGCATGACTTAGTTTTAGAGCGTATTTTTGGCTAATTACTTTCCTTATTATAAAGTTATAGCTGTGTGATACGGCAATGCAGTATGCGTTTGTAGTATGGGGCTTATTTTAAATAATCTCTTTCAAAACCTCCCAAACATTATTTGCTAATATTTTATGCCCTGCTGCGGTGGGGTGAATGCCATCCGCCTGATTTAACGCAGGAACTCCGCCCACGCCATCCAGCAAAAACGGAATGAGCTTGAGGTTATTTTTATCCGCCAGATTTTTCCAAATATTCTTGAACTCATTGGTGTACGTCTGACCCATATTCGGTGGAATCTGCATTCCCGCCAAAACGATTTTTGTATCTGGGTTTTTCTTCCAAACCATATCAATCATTGCTTGCAGGTTTGCCCTTGTATCACTCAACGGAATGCCCCGCAAGCCGTCATTTGCCCCGAGTTCGAGGATAAAAATATCAACTTTTTGATTCAGCACCCAGTCCAAACGTCCCAATCCGCCGGCGGTGGTTTCTCCACTAAGGCCCGCATTTACCACGGAATAATCTATATTTAAGGAATCTAATGTTTTTTCGATTTGACCCGGAAAAGCTTCCTCCATCCCTACGCCATAGCCCGCAGTGAGGCTATTGCCATAAAACAGAATGGTTCTGGAATTATTCTCTTCGGCCACTACGTTCTCATTTGTAGTTTCCTGGCTTACCGTTTCGTCGGAAGTTGCAGAACTACAGGCATAAATAAATAGAACAAAGGGAAGGTATAAAAGCTTTTTCATGTGTGCCCGATCGAATATTGAATTAAAATAAAAGATGACAAAAATATTAAAGGTAAGCCAGCTCGGAAAATCGTATAAAAGCGGCAATAATGAGTTAACAGTTTTGAGTAGTATTTCGTTTGAAGTTTCGCCCGGAGCTACATTTTCAATAGTGGGTCCGTCTGGAAGCGGAAAGACAACCTTGCTTGGCCTTTGTGCCGGATTAGATAATGCAAGTATTGGTACCGTGGAGTTATGTGGTGCGGCTCTTGAAAAGCTCAACGAAGACGAGAGAGCTTCGCTCAGAAATAAAGAAGTAGGTTTTATATTTCAGGATTTTCAATTGTTGCCAACCCTTTCTGCCTTAGAAAATGTGTCGGTTCCGCTGGAATTACAAGGAGCAAAAGACGCCCAAAAGATAGCCGCCGACTTATTGCAAAAAGTAGGCTTAGGCTCAAGGCAGCATCATTATCCTTCCCAATTATCGGGTGGTGAACAGCAGCGGGTCGCTCTTGCAAGGGCTTTCTCTACAAGTCCATCCATTTTGTTTGCCGATGAACCCACAGGGAATTTGGACGAAGAAACGGGCGAAAAAGTGATTCAATTACTATTTGAATTAAACAAAGAAGCGGGAACAACTTTAGTGATTGTAACGCACGATTTGGATCTTGCTAAAAGAACGCAGCAAGTGCTGAAGCTCAAAGGCGGAAAGATATTTTCAAACGAAAAAACCGACCCAACCTCATGAATAATTCAAAAGCGGGATTCGGTTGGTTGTTAAAAATGGCGTGGCGGGATGGCAAGGCAAGCGGTAAGCGATTGCTGCTTTTCATGGCATCCATTATTTTAGGAATTGCGGCGGTGGTTTCCATTCAGTCGTTTAGTAAAAACTTATCAGAAAATATCAGTTTACAATCCAAAGCCCTCATGGGGGCGGATTATTTGATTGATACGCCAACGCTACCAAGTGAGAATGTACAGTCAATCATTGATTCCCTCGGTCCGCAAGGTACGGAAGTGAACTTTGCCTCGATGGCGGCATTTCCATCCGCCAAAAGTAGTAAACTGGTGCAAGTAAGGGGCGTTGGCGGAGCTTTTCCCATTTACGGAGCTTTTGAAACAACTCCGGTAGAAGCAGCGAATACTTTCCAAAAAAGCAACGGAGCGTTAGTGGATGCTACGCTCATGCTGCAATTTGACCTTAAAACGGGCGACAGCGTAAAAATTGGGGACAGTATGTTCCCGATTATTGGTTCTTTAAAGGCCGCACCGGGAAGTAACGCTTTTGCTACCACGCTTGCCCCGCCGGTTATTTTGCCTTTTGCCGCCATTGAAGGCACGGGTTTGCTGCAAATTGGTAGTCGGGTAAAGTATAACTATTATTTCAAAGCGAAACCCGGTCAGGATATTAACGCCCTCGATTCAGAAATAGACCCCGCCTTAGATGCGGAAAATGCAGATTTTGACTCCCACGAATCGGTGAGTGAACGGTTGGGTAGTCGCTACGATAACTTCGCCAATTTCCTGAATTTAGTAGCCTTTATTGCTTTGCTCTTGGGTTGCGTTGGGATTGCGAGTTCGGTGCATATTTATATCAAAGAAAAGCTCCGAGCCGTAGCCGTTTTGAAATGCCTCGGAGCAAGTAAAAAACAAAGTTTTCTGATTTATTTGATTCAGATTGCGGGTTTAGGCTTGATTGGGGGTATTCTCGGCAGTTTGGTGGGAATGGGCTTACAAGGATTATTTCCCTTATTTATTCAGGAGTTATTACCTTTTGAAGTCGAGTTGTCGTTTCAACTCACACCCGTTGTGATGGGTATATTCTTGGGATTGGTCATGTCGGTCTTATTTGCACTTTTACCGCTATTGAGTACGTGGTACGTTTCTCCTTTACAGGTATTACGGGTAAGCGATGAGAGCGATAATGCGGGTACTACCGCAAGTGCTTTGGTGCTGCTTGCCATCACGCTTTTCATCTTTGCCTTCTCCTACGTATTCCTGCAAAACTGGAAATATGCGGTGGGTTTTGTGGCCGTAATTTTGCTTTCGTTCGTAGTTTTGGGTGGATTCGCGTACCTTTTTATGCAACTTATCAAGCGATATTTTCCGCATACGTGGGGCTTTGAAGCCCGTCAGAGTTTACTGAATTTGTTCCGACCAAATAATCAAACTATGGTACTCATACTTGCCATCGGAATTGGGAGTTTTCTGATTAGTACGCTGTATTTTACCAAAGATATTTTGTTGTCGAAAGCGAGTTTGGAAGATAATGCGAGTAACCCGAATATCATCTTGCTTGATATTCAGAGTAGCCAAAAAGCGGAAGTGAAAGCGGTGATTGAAAAGAATAAGTTGCCCGTTCTTGACAATATTCCAATTATAACGATGCGGGTACACAGCATTAACGGCGAGTCGGCAAATTTGATTCGGGAAGATACCGCGAGTACCCGGGATAAGTGGATTGTAAACCACGAGTTCCGCACCACTTACCGCGATTCACTGATTGCGTCAGAAACTATTTTGGCGGGACAGTGGCCGCTGAAACAACAAACAAACGGACCAATCCCAATTTCTATCTCTGATAATCTTGCCAATACCGGAAAGGTTGCCGTGGGCGATACTATTGTTTTTAACGTGCAAGGTGTTTTGATGAATACTGTGATTGGTAGTATCAGAATGGTAGATTGGCAGCGAATGCAGTTGAATTTCTCGGTGTTGTTTCCCGCCGGAGTGTTAGAAAATGCTCCGCAGTTTTCAGTGTTGACAACCAATGTTCCCGACGAAAATGCCGCCGCAAATTTGCAACAGCAACTTGTTAAAAACTTCCCCAACGTCTCTATTCTTGATTTACGACAACTCCTCACGACCGTCCAGGGCATTTTAGACAAAATATCGTGGGTCATTAATTTCATGGCGTTCTTCAGTATTCTCACCGGAATTATCGTGTTGATTGGTTCCGTGCGAACAAGTAAATATCAGCGAATTAAAGAAAGCGTGTTGCTCAGAACACTCGGAGCAAAAAGCAAACAGATACTGAAAATAACCGCGTTGGAATACCTCTATTTGGGTGTTTTAGGATCAGGAATTGGAATTTTGCTTTCGCTTTTCGCGAGTTTGTTATTGGCGGTCTTTGTATTCAAGGCAACCTTTGTTCCCTCACTCGTTCCGTTTTTAGTGCTGTTGCCCGGTATAACGGCAATTGTATTGACGATTGGACTTTTGAATAGTAGAACGGTATTGAATAGTCCACCATTGGAGGTTTTGAGGAAGGAAGCGGGGTGAGGTTTGGGAGATGATTATAGTTGAACTCTTATCAGTTCGTTCAAAGTTTGTTCTCTCTTACCTTTTTTCAATTGATATTCCCAAATTTGAATGACACGGAACCCTAACTTTTCTATACTCTCACGATCTTTAACTTTAGTCGTGTTAACCTTACTTGCGACCAAAAGTCACTGTTATCTGACAGAATGGCTCCCAACCTAAAATAAGCCTTTTCGGGTAAAGTCGCTTCTTCTGGCGAACAATTTTTAGGTAGTTCTTCGTCTCTGTGTGTCCGATAAGTCATTCTACAGATTAGAAATTCAACTTCTAATTTGTAGAAGAATTAGTGTTGAAAACCTTAAAAACTCTCCTCCCCGAAAACCTTCGGTAAGAAAAACCATAGCTTTGGATAAGAAAATGCCTTGTTCAGGTAAAAGTGGTTGCATACTGCTTGGTTAAAGCTTAGCTTCACAGGAATAATTCTACAAGCGAGCAGACCGAAAAGTGAATTAGTGTAGTTGGAAATAAGGTTTCTAAACAATTCAACTTAAAGAAGAGGTATGGAAAATACTCAGACAAGCGAAAGGTACAAGTGGGTTGTACTCGCTACCCTCACCACGGTTTATGTTTTCAACTTTATAGACCGGCAGGTTTTGGTCATACTTCAGGAACCCATTAAAGCCGAACTTGGATTGTCTGATACGCAGTTGGGCTTGCTAACCGGACTTACTTTTGCGGCTCTGTATGTTATTTTAGGTATTCCCATCGCACGGTTAGCAGATAGAGGAAACCGAAAAAATATCATTGTGGTAAGTCTGGCTTTGTGGTCATTGATGACGGCTTTATCCGGTGCGTCAAAAAACTTTGCTCACTTGTTTCTCGCCAGAATGGGCGTTGGTATCGGGGAAGCGGGTGGAAGTCCACCTGCCCATTCTATCATTTCGGACTACTTTCCGCCAAAACAGCGGGCCACAGCCTTATCTATTTATTCCACGGGCATTTACATCGGCATTTTAGTTGGTTTTGTAATTGGCGGGGTTTTGGCAAAAAATTACGGCTGGCGGGTTGCTTTTTATTCACTTGGCATACCGGGTATATTGTTTGCAATAATTCTTTATTTTGTGGTCAAAGAACCCATCAAGGGAAAACTTGATGCGGTGGATTTAACAGATGTAAACCCCACGTTAAAGGAGGTTCTCAGTTCGCTGCTGAAAAAGAAGACATTTGTTTTTGTGGCGTTGGCTTCGGGTTTTCACACGTTTAGCTTGTATGGTTTTAGTAACTTTTCCGCTTCCTTTTTATCGAGGGTGCATCAGATAGATGTTGCCACAGCGGGAATAGTACTCGGTTTGGCGATGGGAGTTGGCGGCGGAATCGGTACTTTTTTGGGCGGTTATCTTTCCGACAAACTCAGCCATAAAGATATGCGTTGGTACATTTGGGTTCCGATGATAGCGGGAGCTTTTTCCTTTGTTTTTTACTACCTTTTGATTTTTGGCGAGGATATCAACGTAGTTTATTTTGGAATCTTTATGACGAGCCTTTTAACGGCTTTGTATTTAGGCCCAACCATTGCCATTACGCACAGTTTGGTCAATGCCAAAATGCGGGCGTTTGCCTCCGCTATCCTGTTTTTTGTGTTGAACCTCATTGGTTTGGGGTGCGGTCCGTTAGTTATTGGAGTCCTCAGCGATTATCTTCAATTGAGTTATGGTAATCTAAGCCTTCGCTGGGCATTTTGTGTCATTTTTGTGAGTTCAATAACAGCTTTAGCGTTCTTGTATTTAGCTTCAAAAAACTACTTGGATGATTTAGAAACCTCAAAATAATAATACGTTCTCTTGCGGGGAAAAGAAGGTTGCAAATGTGAATTACTTAGGGGCGTTTTGAATTCAAAAATTCCTGCGGAATAGAAAACGGTTTGATTCAAATCATCGCATTTTTTTTCAAAAACTAATAAAGTGAAGCGTCAGCTCGGAAAAATCGTTCTGATAGTTATCGGAAGTGTAAATAAAAACAAAATAAATATCATGATTAAATTAACTGTACTCTACGGACATCCAACTGATTCCGCTGCTTTTGAGCAGTACTATGCCAATACACACATGCCTTTAGTGGGTAAAATAAATGGTATTGCAAAAGCAGAAGCTACCAAGTTTATGGACGAAGCTGACGGCAGCAAGGCGGCATTTTACCGCATGGCGGAGCTTTGGTTTGCCGATATGGACGCACTACAAGCCGGAATGGGATCACCGGAAGGACAAGCCACGGCAGCAGACATCGCCAATTTCGCCACCGGCGGCGTTACTATGGTAACTGGTGCGGTTGAGCAGTAAACCTGCAAGCCAATTAATCTTTTTTGAGTAAATATTTTCGTTTTACCCACACTAATAATGCTCAATTGTTCAAGTACAGTTGGGCATTTTTATGATTCTTAAACTCTTTTTACGTAATTCAGATGCTTGTATTATTTACAGTACTAAGAAAATATCAAATAACATGACATTACAAGACGCGTGTAACTTTTTTGAAAATTTAAAAACAGAAACAACCATAAAGTCTGAAATGAAGGTTTACGGAAAGTTTAATTATATATTATCCGAATTGAAAACAAGAGAGTTCTCGAAGAGTGAAATTCAATCTATTGAAAGTGAACTTGAAAGTTTTAATTTAACATCGAAACCTGACAACAGAAAAAGGTACTTTAAAAAAGCATTAACTATTTTTGAAAAATACTTGAGGGATACGTTTTCTTTGACTCCCAAAGACCATTACACAAAACTATATGGAGGATTAGGGTTGTCTTTTGGCCTTCTTTTTGGAGTTGTATTTTTATCAAGTTGGGAGCGATCTTTAGGCATATCCTTAGGTTTGATTTTCGGAATGGTTATCGGCTCAATTACTGGAAAATCTTTAGACACGAAAGCTGTAAATGAAGGCAGGGTTTTGTAAATAAAAACGAATGTCAGACGTGAGAATTTTACATAAAATTGAAATACTTATAAGCTATTTGAGTTAATTAGCCTTGTATAAGTCAGTGCCTACTAAACAATTTACTACCTGAATAGATATATAAAAGGGTATGTCCTAAAACCAAACAACCATCAACCCGTATGAAAATCAAAAATGTTTTTGTCGTCTTGTTATTCACCTTGTTGCAGGTCAATGTATTCGCTCAAGAAAAAACGCCACTTGAACTAACAGACCTGTTTAATATGGAGTATGTCTCTGATCCTCAGATTTCTCCCGATGGTTCGCAGATTGTACTCGTCAGAAATTTCAAAGACATCATGACCGACCGCGATTATTCTAACCTCTGGATTAGCAATGCCGATGGCACACGTGTTCGGCAACTAACCCAAGGCAACCAGCGTGACTATGCTCCTCGGTGGTCTAATGACGGCAAAAAACTGGCTTTCCTCTCCAACCAAGACGATGAGAAAGTTAAACTATATCTCCTTTACCCTGATACCCGTGAAACCATCACGTTGACCAATACGGCAATCCCGCCGAGTGCAGTTGCCTGGAGTTCGGATGATACGCAGTTGGCGTTCACTCAATTTGTACCCGAAGCAAAGAAGTCACTACTCACACTTCCGGCAAAACCTGAAGGAGCTGAGTGGAATGCTCCGCCGATTTACATCGACGAACTGAATTACCGGGCAGATGGATCAGGATTTAAGAAGCCGGGAAAAACTCAGATTTTCACGTTAGGAATAGATGGCGGCACGCCCCGGCAACGAACTTCTGCGGCAAAGAATCACGGAAGTCCGATTTGGGCAAAAGATGGTCAAAGCCTATTTTTCTCGGCAAACCTACACGATAATAATGAGCTTGAACCCAATAATTCAGAGGTTTATCAACTTGATTTAAAGTCGGGAAATGTAAAAGCACTCACCTCACGTTTTGGGCCGGATGCGAATCCCGTATTTTCTCCCAACGGCAAAAAGATAGCTTACCTGGGTAATGAAGATACTTTTCAAGGCTATCAAGTCACCAATTTATATGTAATGAATATGGATGGAAGCGATATTAAAAACCTTTCATCAAGCCTCGACAGAGATGCGGCCAACCCACAATGGGAAGGCAACGGACAAGGGATCTATTTTCAATACGATGAATTTGGTGACACCAAAGTCGGTCACGTAACGCTCGCTGGTAAAATCAAAACGGTGGTTGAAGGCTTGGGCGGCTTAGAATTGGGCAGACCCTACAACGCCGGAACATTCACCGTTTCTAATAATAATAGTATTGCCTTTACTCAAGGCGGTGCCGAACATCCCGCCGACTTGGCCGTTTGGAATGCGGGCAAAACCAAGCGAATCACGGCGGTGAATGACGACCTTTTTGCTTTTCGAAAAATTGGTAAAACTGAGGAAATTGAGTGGGAATCTTCCTACGATAAAAAACGAATGCAAGGCTGGGTCGTGACGCCACCCGATTTTGACCCGACGAAAAAATACCCCTTTATTTTAGAAATTCACGGCGGGCCATTTGCCATGTACGGGCCGTCATTTGCGTACGAAATTCAGTCCTATGCAGCTGCGGGTTACGTCGTGCTTTATGCCAATCCACGTGGTAGCACGGGCTACGGGCAGGAGTTCGGAAATTCGA
>JBLHXN010000064.1:0-18230 GCA_047630355.1 Spirosomataceae bacterium
ATTTCTTGGCGTTTCCGAGCGGCATTTTGTCGGTGCTATCGTAATAGTGAACTTCCATTCCCATGGCTTCGCCAATGACCGAAAGTTGCGTTCCGATGTGACCGTAGCCAATTAGGCCGAGCTTTTTCCCTCTAATTTCGTAGCTTCCGGTAGCTGATTTATCCCACTCCCCAGCGTGCATTTTAACGCTTTTCGGGAAGATCCCTCGGATAAGCATGATTATCTCGCCGATGGCAAGCTCTACCACTGACCGAGTGTTGCTGTACGGAGCGTTAAAAACGGCGATGCCTTTTTCGGTTGCCGTTGCTAAGTCAATCTGGTTCGTTCCGATGCAGAATGCTCCGATGGCAATCAGGCGGTCGGCGTTATCCAAAACCTCTTTTGTTAGATTAGTTTTAGAGCGAATTCCGACAATTGAAACGCCCTTGATTTTTTCGATAAGTTCTTCCTCGTCCAAAGCTCCTTTGTGAAACTCTACACTGAAACCTTCCCGCTCAAATGCTTCAACGGCGGCGGGGTGAACGTTCTCTAACAACAATATTTTTATTAAACTCTTTGGGTACGATTGTCCGCGGGGAAGTTGATTGTAGAACAAGAATTCGTCTAACGAATTAATTACGAAATCAGCTTTGTCGGTTACTTTTTTGCGGCTCACGTTTTCGGTGAATGCGTAAAAACGATTTGCCAATCCGGCCTCTCTAATTTGGTAATCTGTGAAGCCATCGCCGATTACGGAAACGTGTCCGCCCAAATTCATGGATTTGATGAGCATTACTTTTCCACCTTCTTTGGCAAGTACGTTTTCCTCGTCAATTCCTGTAATATTATTATCATTATCAAAGGTGAACGTATTGGCGTAAACGTTCTCCGGTTTTATTCCTAATTCCGAAACAATCGGTACGATAAACTCTTTGAAGCCACCAGAAACGATGATGATGCTATCAGAGAATTTTTCCAGAAACTCTCTATTCCGTTCGAAGGAGTCCGTGATTTTTCCCGACAAAAACTTTATGAGTTCGTCAATATGCGAGCGTTTGGCTTTCAATAAGTCAATTCGCTGACGAAGAGCATCGCCAAAAGCTATTTCGCCGTTCATGCCTCGCTCGGTCAGACTTCTTATTTTTGAAACAACTGACTCACGGTCGGGATGCTCCGCTAATGCAATATTTGCAAGTTCGTCCAGTCCCTCTACCTGGGTAAAAGTGCTGTCAAAATCAATAATGAAGTAGCGTTTTTCGGTAGTTTCGACCACGGTTGTTAAGGTATTATTATATAAAATGAGATGTAAAGTTACGCAAGATTAAGGAGACGGAATAAGTGTTTTTTGGTGAATTTCGACCAAATTTAATCTACCTATGGAAAAATTACGGGGAATCTTTAGATTGTACAATTACGGTACGGGGTCAAAGCCGCTATCTCCCCACGGGTGGCATTTGCGTAAACGGTTAACTGTGAGTTTGAAGCCTTTAAAAAATCCATGCTTTTGAAAAGCCTGCACCGAATATTCAGAACAGGTGGGCGTAAAACGACACGCCGGAGGAAACCACGGTGATAGTGCTGCTTGGTAAAGGCGTACGAGAAAAATTGCAAGATATTTCATAAAATTCGATCCGTAAAAAAAGTAAAACCCCAGTCAGTAAACCGAGGCTTCGTTTCAAAAGGTTCAAGAAATATTGTTATGAATAAATGCTTTCTTTACCAAATTTCTTAGCGAGAAGTGCGTAAACAACCGCTCTGTGTTTGTTACGGTTGCTGCTTCCCATTTTTTCCATAACTTCAGTGATGGCTGAGTCTAATTCTGGGCTGTCTGCAAGACCCAGTTTCTTCATTAGGTAGTTGGTTTTTACACGATCAAGTTCGGACTTATCTGAGCCGGAAACTTTTGAAGAATCTGCGTTGTAAATAGACGGACCAAGACCTTTGGCAACCTTAGTTAACAGGTCATCACTGATGTCCAGTCCAAGGTTGGATACCTGAGTTTTGTAGTTGACCATTGCTTCTGCGAATTTGCTCATAAATAAATGGGT
The DNA here is from genome assembly GCA_047630355.1 of Spirosomataceae bacterium. GTDB lineage: Bacteria > Bacteroidota > Bacteroidia > Cytophagales > Spirosomataceae > JANQUM01. Next base: position 2,028 of record JBLHXN010000064.1, read on the forward strand.
TTAGATTGATTGTAATTGTTTGTACTCTACAATAATAAATATTTTGAGAGTACATTCAAAATCATTTTGATTATATGGTTTTGATTTTCAACACTTTATAGACGAGGATTTACATGAAAAGTCACTCTCTTTTGAAGATTATTTCACATTACTCTCGTATTTAGTGATTATTCCGAAGTTATAGTGAACTACTATTCCCAATCTAAACATAAGTGGTTTTATTTTTTGAACTGCCAGATTTGTGGGGTTATTATTTACCCGATATGACACTTCGGTCTGATAAGGACGTTTGAAGCTACTAATCAACTTGGCATACGTTCCAATCTCCAAACCCTCGGCTAATTTGCCCCGAAGTTCCACCGAAAACTCCGCCATAACGGGAGTGGCCGCGAAGGAAGTTACCTCGGCAAGACGAATAGTATCTGGTACGGTGGTTGCACTAAAACTTCTTAAAAAAGCTTCGGTAGAATTAGACACCTCGGCGGCTTTCCCGTTTGTATTTAGGAGAATTGCTCCGCCAATAAATAATCTTGTACTGCGGGTTATGCGATCAACTACCCAAACGTTTCGCTGAAAACGAATGGGAATACTATTCAGCGTAAATGTTTCACTTATTGGAATACTAATTGAACCCAAATCAAACAAACTACTTAGTTGATACGGAGTCTTTGTGTAACCTATATCAATCATCCAAAGATCGCGGTAGTTATAGCCCACGCTTAGTCCCCAATTAATGTTTACTTGATTCTCTACGAGTAATTTTTTCTTAAAATCATTGGTCAGGCTGCTGTTCTGGAAGAGCGTCCCGCCTTCACCCCGAAAGTAAAACTTAGTGAGTATTGGTTGTATGTTCGGGAATGTTTTTACTCCTTTTTCGGTGCGTTCTTTGGGTAATTGATAGTAAGGGTCGGTTTGAGCAAACGATGTTAGTGCGAGCAGGAGCGTGGCCGCTGTAAGTGCAATAAAGAAAAGTAAAATTCTCATGATAACTTTTCGACTTTAGGTTATTAATCTCGACGGCAATATTGATGTTCCGTCAAAATACTGTTCTTCGCAAAATTACGACTGACAGCTCCGACAAAAGTACGTAGTTCGTCCGCCAACCTTTTCTACCTTTAGCTCTTTTCCGCAACTCGGACAGTTGGTGTCGTACTCAGGTTTCCCCCAACCACGGGCGTGAATCAGATACGTATCTGGGAAATGTACGTAATTAGCTTCTTTTTCGATGGCTAATTTAACCACATTTTGCATAGCATTGAAAATAAGCTGTATTCTGGCGTCAGATAAAGTATCAGATTTAGTTGCGGGATGTACTTTTGCCTGAAACAATACTTCGTCCACTATCCAGTTTCCGATACCCGCCACAACCGACTGATCGAGCAAAACACTCTTAATAACTGATTTACGTTTATTTAGCTGTCTTTTGAATTCCGCAAACGTAATATCCATCACGTCGGCGTTGACTTTTTTCTTTTTCAGGAATGCTTCAGCATCGTGGACAACGCTCAGTCGCTCAAATTTACGGGGACATATGAAGCCCAGTTTAAACCCCGAGTCAAAATAAAATACAATTCGGGCGTGTTTGGGTCGGTCGGTATCGTCGCGGTAATAATGGACATCCCCACTCATTCCGAAGTGCATGTATAGCCACTCACCGTTATCGAGTTTCAAAAAAAGATTTTTACCAACACGTTTGCTCCCAACCACCTGTCGGTTTTTGATGCCTGACACAAACTCATCTAACGGAATAAGCAATAGCTTTTTCGGGTCGTCCACTTCAAAGTTCGTAATGGTTTGGTGGAAGATCGTTCCTTCTAAATATCGGCGGTAGGTCTCTACTTCTGGTAATTCGGGCATATAAACGGGTGTATCTTGTTTATTTTTACAACTACCGTTGGGTTGAAAGGTTTTGTTTTTTACTTTTGTGTCAAACAAATAGAAAAACTCTAAACACATACTATAGAATGACGAACGAATCATTAAAATCTGTACCTGCTTGGTTAATGCTCTTTGTCTTTGTTTTGATTGAAGCTTCTCTTTGGATTTTTGGCGACTTGTTTACTTTTTTGGTAGGCACATTTGTAACCATTTTGGTTTTTGCCAACGGTTATGACAGTACCCACAAAGACGGAGCTCATTAATTGACTTTACCACATTATTTAATACACTGATTCTTCTCTAACCCGGGAAGAATTTTTGGTTTTAGAGTATTTCGTAAGAAGCGATAGCCCAAACATTTAAAATCGAATTGGCAAATGCATTTCTCTTTGCCGAGAACAGTATTTGTACATAACCTACTGATGCACAGATTGGAAGCCGTTTGCGTAGGAAGGTATTTCGGAAGAGAATTAGAATCGAAACGTCGTCGTTGCGGGGGATAAACAAAAAAATCTCTGTCTTTTCAGACAGAGAACCTCTTCATGCTTTGAGAAAAAGCAATTACTTGTTGAATTCAGCCTTAAGCTCTTCGATGTCAACTTTTCTGATAATTGGTTTTTCGTTCAGACGTCTAATCTCAGCAATTCTGTTGTTTGCTACTGTACGATTTACGCGTGATTTTCTTTTTAATCTTGTTACTGCCATTATTATATTAATTAATGCTGTGAATACTTTTTCCTTAAAAACGAGGGACAAATGTAAGAATTGTTTCCCCGCATATCAAGTATTTGCCGTCAATAAGTCGTAATTTTGTGGTTTTTAACGTTATGTGCTTTAGGTAATAAGCTTTATGCTTTTCGGAGTTTGCAGCTTACAGCGTAAAGCATACGGCACACAGCTACAAAGAAAATGTCAAAACCTTCACTGCCACGTGGCGTCCGGGACTTCGGGCCCGACGTAATGATAAAACGTAATTTCATCATAAATACTGTTCGTTCGGTATTTGAGAAATTCGGATTTGCCCCGATAGAAACTCCGACGATGGAAAACCTCTCAGTATTGACCGGAAAGTACGGTGATGAAGGCGATCAACTTCTCTTTAAAGTATTGAACTCCGGTGATTTTCTGAAAAAAGCCACACCGCATGATTTTGAATCGGGGGCGAAGGCCATGTTACCCAAAGTAGCCGAAAAAGGACTTCGTTATGACCTGACCGTACCATTTGCCCGTTTCGTGGTCATGAACCGTCATGATTTACCAATGCCGTTCAAGCGTTATCAGATTCAACCCGTTTGGCGAGCTGACCGACCACAGCGTGGACGTTACCGTGAATTTTATCAGTGCGATGCTGACGTTGTGGGAACAAATTCCCTGATTTGTGAGGCTGAAATTGTGCTGATGCTCAACGAAATTTTTGCGGGTCTGAATATTCAAAACTTCACGATAAAAATTAACAATCGGAAAATCCTGACCGGGATTGCCGAAATTATTGGTGCCGCCGGACGCGAAAGCGAATTGTGCGTAGCCATCGACAAACTTGATAAGATTGGCCAGGAGAAAGTTGAGGAAGAACTTCAGACCCGTGGCTTTTCTTCGGAAAATATAAGTAATCTGCAACCACTTTTTACAAATAAAACCTTTGGTTCAGAGCGTTTTGAATGGCTTACCGAATGGCTCTCTGGTTCTGAAATTGGCACAAGAGGTGTAGAAGAACTGAAAGAAGTTTGGTCAATGGTAAAGGCTTTTGGTCTGGAAAATGCCAACATAGAATTAGATGCAACGTTAGCCCGCGGTCTGAGCTATTACACCGGAGCTATTTTTGAAGTAAAAGCAAACGATGTGCAAATTGGTAGTATTTCTGGTGGCGGCCGTTACGATGACTTGACGGGCACATTTGGCGTGAAAGACTTATCAGGAGTGGGGATTTCGTTAGGTATTGATCGGATTTTTGACGTGATGGAAGAACTGGAGTCATTTCCCGAAAATCAGCAAATTACCACGCAAATATTAATTGTGAACTTTGACGAAACTACGCAAAAAGCGTGTCTGCCAGTTTTGAAAAAAATACGGGACGAGGGTATCAATGCTGAGCTTTATCCTGATTTTGCGAAGATGAAAAAGCAGTTTGATTTCGCCAATAAAAAGAATATCCCCTACGTTTTGATTATCGGTTCGGAGGAGTTGAATGCCGGGAAGTTTACCTTAAAAAATATGGCAACGGGTGAGCAGCAGGAATATAATTTTGAAGAAATTATTGACAAGATTTTAAAGGGCTGATATTCAGTAATTTATGCTTTTCCTTGTGCGAAAAAAAATCGGTGAGAATTGTGGTTAATTCTACTACATTTGCGAGATTAATTTAGCACTATTGAAAGCACCGCAGATAGTTGGAAGCCCAACGAAAGAAACTGTAAGTTTTGCTACCTTGTTGGTAGCGTTAGGTATTGTTTTTGGTGACATCGGCACATCGCCCCTGTATGTTTTTACAGCAATTACAAAAGGAGAAAACTTTGATCCTTTGCTGGTTTACGGAAGCGTGTCTTGCGTTATCTGGACACTCATCCTGATTGCTACCGTAAAGTATATTTATTTGGCTCTCAACGCCGATAACCAAGGCGAAGGCGGCATTTTTGCCCTGTACGCTTTACTGCGGAAGAAAAAAGCCCGTTGGATTATTTATCCGGCTTTGGTTGGCTGTGCCGCTTTGCTCAGCGACGGCTTCATTACACCCGCCATCTCTATTTCTTCGGCGGTAGAAGGTCTGAGTAAACTCTACCCAGCACTGCCAATCATCCCGATTGTTTGCGTAATTCTAATCATACTATTCTCTTTTCAGCAGTTTGGCACAAACGTCATTGGTCGCCTTTTTGGCCCGGTGATGGTCGTTTGGTTTCTGTTGATTGGCACTTTAGGCGTTTTACAATTAGTAAAAGACGCTTCGATTTTGGCGGCACTAAATCCCTATTATGCCGTTGACTTTTTAGTGGTTTACCCCAACGCCATTTGGGTTTTAGGAGCGGTTTTTCTGTGTACCACCGGAGCCGAAGCTCTCTATTCTGACCTCGGTCACTGCGGCAAACGTAACATTCGCATCAGTTGGGTGTTCGTGTTTTCGATGCTTTTATTGAACTATCTCGGACAGGGAGCTTACTGCCTCAACCTCCCAGTAGGTTATAAAACAGATTCCATCTTCTATGATATGGTGCCGAAAGGTTTCCTCATACCAGCGATTATTGTGGCTACGGTTGCTACAATAATTGCAAGTCAAGCGTTGCTGACGGGTATTTTTACATTGGTGAACGAGGCGATTAAATTGAGGCTCTGGACAAACCTGAAAGTAAAATATCCTTCTACGCACAAAGGGCAGGTTTATATCCCCTTCATCAATGGTTTTTTGTTGGTCGGGTGCTTATCCGTTGTGCTGCTTTTTAAGAAATCCTCTAACATGGAAGCTGCTTACGGCCTTGCCATTACGCTGAACATGATCGTTACAACGTTTCTGCTGGCTTATTTACTCTATATCAAGCACCGGAAATACATGGTACTGGTGGTGCTTTTTACGGTATGCTATTTTGTCGTAGAAGGGTTTTTCCTTTTCTCCAACCTAAGTAAGGTTATGCACGGCGGGTGGTTTACGTTGGTGCTAACGGTGGCATTTTTCTTCCTGTTTTTTATTTATCACCAATCGCGGTTATTACGGAAGCGGGTTTCCGAATTTAAGGAATTCAGCAGCGTACTGCCCATGCTGGAAGCCGTTTCGAATGATAAAGAACTGCCTTACCTGACCAATAATCTTGTTTATCCGACTCGCTCTGTGACTTCGGGTTTTATTGATACAACTGTGATTCATTCCCTGTTTCATGCTCAACCCAAAAAGGCGGGAATTTACTGGTTTCTCCACCTCGATATTACGGACGAACCGTACGGCAGTGCCTACAAGGTTATCACGCTCATTCCCGAAAAATGCTTTTTTGTTCGGTTGAAACTTGGCTTCAAAGAGCCGCACTTGCTGGAAACTTACATGCATGAAGTGTACGAAAACCTGTTGAAATCCGACGAAATAAAACCCACTACTGTGTTTAGGAGCATGGAAAGGTTTAAGCCCGATACTGATTTTAAATTTATACTGATCAACTCAAAAGTGGCAACAGATAATGACTTGTCCGTTTTTGATATGATTACCGTTCGGATGTACCGGATTATCAAATCAATTGGTTTGAACAAGGTCGAGGATTACGGCTTAAACGAAGCCAGTACTATTCAGGAAGTAATACCGATAAATATCAGGAAGCTTAAAAAAACTAATCTCACACGTCTTAAAAACTAACCCCCGCTAACTTTTTCATGAAAATAACCAAAAATTACCAACTGGCTACCATTGCGGTGGCGTCTGTTGCCATCGTTCTCACTTTGCTAAGTCAGACCGAAGTAATCTCTCTTAACCCAGTCATTGTTGCAGTTTTTAGGTGGATTGCCATTTTGATGGGGGCTTATATTTGCTATCAACGCAAGAGTCTGACCACTTGGATTTTATTTAGTATGTTGGTGGGAGCGGAGTTTGGTTATGACTTTCCCGTTGTTGCTCAAGAGCTTAAAGTGGTGAGCAAGATATTCCTGAAATTGATTAAAACGATTATCGCCCCATTGATTTTCGGAACATTAGTAGTTGGTATTGCGGGACACGCCGATTTAAAACAAGTGGGCAGAATGGGTTGGAAATCGTTGCTTTATTTTGAAGTCGTAACCACAATTGCCCTTTTCATTGGCTTGTTTGCCATCAACGTTACCAAAGCTGGCGTAGGTATTAATATGCCCTTGAGCGTAGATAAAGAAGTGCTCGATGTACCGCCGCCGTCAGGTTGGGAAGAAACATTATTGCACGTTTTTCCCGAAAATATTGCTAAATCCGTTGCCGAAGGGCAGATTCTACAAGTCGTAATATTCAGTATTTTGTTTGCCTTGGGCTTAGCGATGATGAAAGGCGAGAAAAAAGAACTGATGCTGAACGTTACCGAAAGCCTGACGGAAGTGATGTTCAAATTTACGTCCATCGTGATGCTGATGGCTCCGTTTGCAGTTGGGGCGGCAATTGCTTACACCGTCGGGCACATGGGATTTGGCATTTTAGCGAATTTATTTAAGCTTTTAGCAACACTTTATGCAGCGTTGGCGGCGTTCTTATTATTGGTTTTATTGCCCATTGCGTTGTTGGTGAAAGTGCCGATCAAGAAATTCATTCTTGCCATTGCCGAACCGGTTTCCATTGCGTTTGCCACCACGAGCTCAGAAGCGGCTTTGCCAAAAGCACTGGAACAAATGGAGAAATTCGGCGTTCCCCGAAAAATTGTGGCGTTCGTTTTGCCAACGGGTTATAGTTTTAACCTCGACGGTTCGACGTTATACCTCTCGCTTGCCACTATTTTTGTGGCTCAGGCGGCGAATATTGAAATACCAATCGGGCAACAAGTTTTAATTATGCTCACGCTCATGCTTACTTCAAAAGGCGTGGCGGGCGTACCGAGAGCATCTTTAGTTATTTTAATGGGAACTGCCGCCGCTTTTGACTTGCCAATAGAACCAATTTTCATAATTTTGGGGATTGATGAGCTAATGGATATGGGTCGGACGAGCGTTAACCTCATCGGAAATTGTCTTGCCGCTTGCGTTATTGCCCGTTGGGAAGGCGAAGGAGATTTCTCTCAACCTATGATTGACTAAGTAAAATAAAAACTAAAAATGTTAAAGAATAAAACCGTACTGGCATTTGCCTTAGTTATTGTTACGACACTCGCCGCAACGTTTTCGTTTTACCTGTGGCAAGTTGCCAAAAGCCCGAATCTTAACGTAGACGGTGAAAAAGCTTTCGTACTCTACATTCCGAAGGGAGCCACGTACGATTCTGTAGTGGATTCCTTGCACGAGCATAAAATCATTCATGATGAAATCGCCTTTCAATTCCTGGCAAAATGGATGGAATATAGGGAAAAGGTAAAGCCTGGTCGTTACGAAATTTCACCGAATTCAGGTAACCGCGAAATCATTGGAAAGCTGAGATTGGGAGCAGAAGATCCCGTCCGACTGACGTTCAATAATGTTCGTTTGAAAGAAGATTTGATTGAGAAAATCGGAACGAAAATGGAGTTTGATAGCAATGAATTGTTGAAAATGCTCAACGATGAAAAGCTTTGTAACGAATACGGTTTTTCGAAAGAAAATATCATGTGCATGTTTCTGCCCGACACGTATTTTGTCTATTGGACAATTTCGCCAAAGGAGTTTATGGTCAGGATGAAATACGAATATAAAAAATACTGGACGGAAGAACGCTTGGCGAAAGCCGAAGCAATCGGTATGTCGCCAATTGAAGTAGGCGTAATGGCGTCCATTGTGCAATCCGAAACCAATAAAAAGGACGAACAACCGAAGGTGGCAGGATTATACATCAACCGCATTCAGCAGGGAATTCCGCTCCAAGCTGATCCAACGGTAAAGTTTGCGTTGAAAGATTTCGGGTTAAAAAGAATCCTGAACGTTCACCTTTCGAAAGATTCGCCGTATAATACGTATGTGAATCTCGGTCTTCCTCCGGGACCAATCGCCCTTCCCGAGCCCAACGCTTTGACCGCCGTGCTGAACTACGATAAGCATGATTACGTGTATATGTGTGCCAAAGAAGACTTCTCCGGCTACCACGCCTTTGCTGTAAATTACGCTGACCACTTAGCCAACGCAAGAAGATATCAGCAGGCGTTGAATGAGCGGAATATTAGGTAATCCTTAAGCTCTTTTTTTAAATTAGGGTGTTTTTCCTGTATGATTATATTGACAGAAAATTCGTAAGTAACTTTTCCTTATATTTACTCTCCAAGTAATTATCAGGAAAACTCAACCAAACCTATTTATGAATCGTCGTCTATTTATCCAAAAATCACTTATTACAGCTTCTGCGTTAGCATTGACCTCACAAAGTTTATTTGCAAACAAAAAATTAAAGAAATTCGGTTGTCAGTTGTACAGCGTTCGGGACAAAATGCCCAAAGATGCCAAGGGCACTATGGAAGCCCTCGCCAAAATGGGCTACAAGCAATTTGAAAGTTATTCATCTGATCCATTTTGGGGGATGTCCGCAACCGAAGCCAAGACCTTCTTGGGGAATATCGGTGTGGATATGGTCAGCTCGCATGTCGGGATGAAAGATGCCACCGAAGAACTCGTTTCCAAAGCCGCCGAAGTGGGTTTAAAGTACATTGTCTGTCCGTATATCGGAATGCAGTCAAGTATGGATGGATGGAAGAAAGTTGCGGATGATTTCAACGAAAAAGGTGAACTGTGTAACAAGTACGGTCTGAAATTCGGTTACCATAATCACTCGTATTCTTTTGCCTTCGTAAACGGTATGAAAGGACAAATGGTCTTGTTAGAAAATACCGATCCTGAATTAGTTTGTTACGAACTTGATATGTGCTGGAGCGAAGCAGCGGGTGAAAACACGATTGCCCACATGGAAAAATACGGCAACCGCTACGAACTTTGCCACGTAAAGCAACTCATAGAAAAAGAACCAAAACCAATCCAAACTGATCTTGCCGACGGCATCATCGACTACGACCGTCTACTTACCGCCGCCAACAAAAACGGCATGAAATATTACCTCGTCGAGCAAGAACAATACCCTGGTGATTCTCTTGAAAGTATGAAAAACAACGCCGCCTTCATGAAGAGCTTGAGTATATAAGGTTTCGACTACGCGTCCCAGACTCCGCTCAGCCTGCAATTTTTTCTGTCAGTATTCCTCTCAAAAAAACTCTTCCCTACGGGGAGGATGGGATACGGGGTTAAATGTAGCCTTCCCTTTGGCGGAGGGTTGGGCGGGGTTGATATTGTTTGTCAAACACTTTCTCGAAGAAGTAGTTTATCTTTGAAACATTAACTCTAATCGTTTCATGAAAAAGCTACTTCTTCTTTTTTTGTTTGCAAGCCAAGTTTCAATTGCTCAAGATCGCCTCGACGGTAAAACGTGGGCGGGGAGGAGTGAGGCCATTGCCCAGAACGGTATGGCGGCTACGTCTAATCCGCTGAGTACGCAGGCGGCAATCGAAATTCTTCGTGCCGGAGGAAACGCGATTGATGCCGCCATTGCGGCAAACGCCGTTGAAGGAGTTGTTGAACCCCACGTAAACGGCATTGGTGGCGATATTTTTGCTATTATTTGGGATGCTAAAACCAAAAAACTGTACGGTCTGAATGGTTCGGGGCGTTCGCCGTATTCCTTAACTTTAGAAGAATTTAAGAAACGTGGACTAACGCACATTCCTTCTACGGGACCGTTACCGGTTAGTGTCCCGGGTTGCGTGGATGGCTGGTTCGAAATGCACAAAAAGTTTGGCTCAATGCCGATGGAACGAGTGCTTTCTCACGCCGTAAATTACGCTCGAAATGGCTTCCCCGTTCACGACGAACTGGCTCTTTCACTTACTCGAGTGAAAGGTAATTACGGAAAATACCCAAATGTGGCGGCACATTATTATCCTAACGGAGATGTTCCGGTTAAAGGTGATATTTTCAAAAACCCAAATCTGGCTAATACGCTTGAAAAGATTGCTAAAGGCGGTCGTGATGCGTTCTACAAAGGAGAAATTGCCCGAACTATCGATAAATTTATGAAAGCCAACGGCGGTTACCTGAGTTATAAAGACCTCGCAGATCACACCTCGAACTGGATTGATCCGGTTTCCACCAATTACCGTGGGTACGATGTTTGGGAACTACCGCCAAATGGTCAGGGAATCGCCGCATTACAGATGCTGAACATTTTGGAAGGGTACGATTTTTCTAAAATTCCGTGGGGAAGTACCGAACACGTGCATCTGTTTACCGAAGCTAAAAAATTGGTCTTTGAAGACCGGGCGAAGTTTTACGCCGACATGGATTTTGCCGATGTTCCTGTAAAAGAATTGATTTCTAAAGAGTACGCCGCCGAGCGTCGTAAACTTATTGATATGAATCGGGCGAACCGAGCACCCGAAGCGGGAAATCCGGCGTTGAAAGACGGTGATACTATTTACCTGACCGTAGCGGATAAAGACGGAAATATGGTTTCACTAATCCAAAGTAATTATCGGGGTTTTGGTTCGGGAATGCTGCCCGATGGCTTAGGTTTTATGTTGCAAGATCGGGGTGAATTGTATAGCTTGACCGAAGGCGAACGTAATACGTACGCTCCGCACAAACGTCCGTTCCACACTATTATTCCGGCGTTTGTAACCAAAGACGGTGAACCGTTTATGAGTTTTGGCGTAATGGGCGGCGGTTTTCAACCGATGGGGCACACCCAAATTATCATGGATGTCGTAGATTTTGGCATGAACTTGCAGGAAGCCGGAGACGCTCCGCGAATAAACCACGAAGGTTCTTCTGAACCAACCGGAGAAAAAGCCGAAGGTAGCGGAATGATTACATTAGAATCAGGATTTCCGTACGAAACCATTCGGGAGTTGATGAAGAAAGGACATCAAGTGGGTTATACTTTCGGAGCTTACGGTGGTTATCAGGCAATCCGCTACGACCCAAAACGTAAAGTCTATTTCGGAGCAACCGAATCCCGCAAAGACGGCATGGCGGCGGGGTATTGAGTTTTATAAATACTCGTAAAAGTTGTCCCGGTTCAATGTGCTTGTTTTGAAAGGCTGATACCGTTCTATGAATGATGGGGGAAAACTCCCTTTCTTACGAGAACTGTACTTGATTTCAATAGCTTCAATAATATCCACTTTTTTTAGAATCAAATCAATTTCGGATTTGGCTTTACTACGCCAAAAGAAGAGTTCGTTTCTGTCAGTGAGCGAAGCGTAACGGTTCTTTTTGTAAATTTCACTGACGATGAAATTTTCCCAAATCGCTCCTTTATCATTTCTCACCTCCATGGGTTTAAAATCATTTAATAAGGCATTTCTGATTCCATTGTCAAAAAAATAAATTTTACGGGAAGTGGAAATTTCTTTCCTCGGATTAGTAGAAAGCGGAGGCAAACGAAAAATTACGTAGCTGTCTTCCAATAAATCAATGTACCGCCTAATTGTCTCGTTATCAGTTTGTAACGTGTTCGCCAGTTCATTATAAGAAACTTCGTTGCCAACCTGATAGGCAATTGCCCGCAAAAGTTTAACCAATAATTCAGGTTTTCTAATGTCTCCGTATTCTAAAATATCCTGATATAAATAAGAAGACGCGAGTTCTTTTAAACGCTCCGTTTGTCTATCTTTTGCTTCGACTATTTCGGGGTAATTTCCGTAAATTAATAGGTTATCTAAACGCTTCAAGGCTTCAAATAAACCGTATTGAGCTGCTATTTCTTGCCAACTTAGTGGGAATAATTCGACATTCCATTTGCGTCCGGTCAGAGCTTCGTTTACCGATGAAGCCAGATTGATACTTGAACTGCCCGACACAATCACTTGTTTCTGAAGTTTCATATCAACGATCATTTTTACGGCGAGTCCGATGTTCTCAATTCGTTGGGCTTCGTCAATCACGATGTAGTCAAACGGCTCAATAAAAATTTTGAGGGTTTCTTTTGAAATATTAGACCATAGGTTTCGGGTAGTCGGATCATCGCCATCTACCCATAAAACCTCTTTTTTGTTGCGAAGAAGTTTACTGATTAGCGTGGTTTTACCAACTTGTCTGGCACCTTTTAACACGATTGCTTTCTCAAAATCAATGTTATTTTTCAAAGCAATTTCAACTATTCGATTTATCATAACCGCAAATGTATAGCTTTATTTGCGATTAAAACCGCAAATAAATAGCTTTATTTGCGGTTTTACTTTGCCCAAATAGTATTTTATACCGTTTTCAGTGTCTCCACTGACAAATACGTGACGCTCAATTTTCAACCTTTTACGTTTTATATTTGTTGTAAATTCTCAACTAAAAAGTCAAGACTTAGGCTAACAGCTAAGTGTTGATAGTAAAAAGCCAAGCCATGTCTTCCGCCATAAAATTTGATTTCAAAACCCAACTTCCCATGCTCCCGCAAGAGCCGGGCGTTTACCGCTACCTCGACGAGGAAGGCACGGTTATATACGTCGGGAAAGCGAAAAATCTAAAAAATCGAGTAAGTAGTTATTTCTATAATTTAGGTAGCCACGACCGAAAAACAAAGCGGCTCGTGCAGAATATCCGTGACATGGAATACACGGTTGTGCACACGGAATACGATGCTTTACTTCTCGAAAATACGCTCATAAAAGAGTTTCAGCCTAAGTATAATATTATGCTTCGGGACGATAAAACGTACCCGTACGTTTGCGTGACGAACGAGCGTTTCCCACGGGTAATCGTAACCCGACGGATGCAGGATAAACGGCGGGGAAAAATGTACGGGCCTTACATTAACTCAAAAGCAATGTACGCCTTGCTTGACATGTTTACGCAGCTTTATACCATTCGTACGTGTAAATACAACTTATCAAAAGAGAATGTGTCGGCGGGAAAATACAAGGTTTGCCTGGAGTACCACATCGGGAATTGTAAAGGACCTTGTGAGAATCTTCAGTCGGATGAGGATTACCAAAAAGAGATTGAACAAGTCCATCATATCTTGAAAGGAAACCTCGCTCCGGCGAAAAATTACTTCGAGAAAAACATGCATAACTCGGCGGCGAAAATGGAGTTTGAAGCTGCCCACCAATTCAAAACTAAATTAGAATATCTGGATAAATACACCAGTAAAGCTACGGTGGTGAATCCGGCTATTTCTGATCTGGAAGTATTCACCATTAAGTCTGACGAAACGCGGGCGTTCCTGAATTATATTAAAGTGGTGAACGGCACCATTACTCAAACGCAAACCTTCGATGTAAAAAAGCAACTCGACGAATCTGACGAAGATATTTTAGCGATGGTAATCGTAGATTTACGTCAAAAATACGAAAGCACGGCGAAAGAAATTATCTCGAATATTGAGATGGAAATCGACCTTCGGGCGACCATTCACGTGCCAAAAATAGGGGATAAAAAGAAGTTGCTGGAGATGTCGCTTCGTAACGTGATGTTCTACCGCCACGAACACGCTGAGCGGGAAGCCATCGCCAAAAGTGGAGCGACGAATAAGCGAGATCGGGTGTTGATAAAATTGAAGCAAGATTTACAATTAAAAACGCTTCCCCGGCACATTGAGTGTTTTGACAACTCCAATATTCAGGGAACAAACCCCGTTTCTGCGATGGTCTGTTTCATTAATGGGCAACCTTCCAAAAAAGACTATCGACAATACATTCCCCGAACGATTATCGGTCCCGATGATTTCGGAACGATGAAAGAAGTGGTGGGAAGGCGTTATGCTCGTTTGCTGGCAGAAAAGGCGGAATTGCCTGACTTAATAATTATTGACGGCGGAAAAGGACAACTTTCGTCTTCGGTGGAGGCGTTGAGGGAATTGGGTTTATACGGTAAAATTCCGATTATCGGTATTGCGAAACGCTTGGAAGAAATCTATTTTCCTGGAGATACGCTGCCGCTTTATATTGATAAAAAATCGGAATCGTTGAAGCTCATTCAACGGTGTCGAGACGAAGCCCACCGCTTTAGTATTATACATCACCGCAACCGTAGGAGTAAGAATTTCCTGAATAGTAGCTTAGAATCCGCCGATGGAATTGGTAAAACTACGGCGACGAACTTATTGAAGAAATTCAAGAGTATCAATAATATCAAAAAAGCCACCGACGAAGAACTCATCGAGCTCATCGGAAAAGATAAAACCCGACGCATCCGGGAGTTTTTAGAGCATGAGAGTTGAGTCCAATTATCAACCTTGAAAACCCGCAAACTTACTTAGTTCCCTTTGGATTCAGAAACGGATTATTCATAAGACTCTGAGGCTATTGGTTATTGTTAGTTGTAGCATTGCTACTCGGCTGCGTAATTAACGAATCCACTTCAAAAATGCCCGTTGGGCGGCGGATGGTGTACCTCGAAAAATCCTGATCGGATTCCATTCCTACGCCTTGTACTTGGCGTGATGGCGTATTAATTTGTACTTTCTTATCGGTGTAAATGCGTTTGTCACGCGGTGTCCAATAGAGAAGCTCTGTCGCCAGGCTCTGCTGTTCTTTACGGTTGTAAAAAAACACGTTTCCCATAATCTTGTACAGGTTCTCCTTCCTGATAAATCTCCCCGAATCTCCCCGTAAAGAAGAATATTCCACACCCGTATCGTCAATAAAGTTTATGTAAACGGCTTTTGGGTAAACTTCATCTTCACTTTGAAAACGTAATTGCTTTGCCGTTTTTAGCTTTACCACTGTTCTTCCAGAATCACTGAAATTAACGTTCAGATTAGTTGTTTCGGCAATTGGTCCCGTGTATTCAAAAGGTACTTTTGCTTCTTCTTCCTTCTTGCAAGCCACAAAAGCAATTCCAATAAATAGTATAAATATAATTCGACGCATTCTGTTCTTATAATTCAATCCAAAATTACAACGACTTATTCATTAAAAAAGGTTGTATTCTATTAAATTTAACTCAATCTACGAAATTATTCGTACTGGAATTTGGAAGTACGAACCATTTCGTATTACATTTGTTACGAAACAATTCGTAATTGAAATGAAAAAGCTAAAACCAACTGATTCCGAACTTAAAGTCTTGCAAATTCTCTGGGAAAAGAAAGTAGCTACCGTTCGAGAGATAAACGATTTGCTAAATCAAAGCAAAGAAGTCGGGTATACCACTACGTTAAAAATCATGCAGATTATGCTCGATAAGGGCATTTTGAGTCGCGAATCGAGCGGCAGACAGCACATATATAAAGCTGAGGTGCAACAAACCGAAGTACAACAGAGTCTCTTAGGTCGGTTTATTGATGCCACGTTTAAGGGTAACGCAACTGCATTAGTTATGCAAGCACTCGGGAATCACGATGCTTCCAGCGAAGAACTTGCCCAAATTAAAGCCCTAATTGAGGAAATGGAGAAGGGCAGCGGGCAGCGTCCTGCCTAATTATTGTACGCCAGATCACGCATTCACAAATTATAAAACTTACAAATTATGGAAAAGCTAACTGAATTTTTAACCTCACCCGTCGCGTCCGGTATCGGCTGGACGCTCATTCACGCCATTTGGCAGATTGCTATTTTAGTACTTGCGTACGTAGGTGTTAAACTTTTGACCAACAAATCTACGACTCGTTATTGGTTTGGCATCGGATTGCTATTCGCTCAAATACCGATTTCAATCAGTACATTTTTTATCGTTTATTCTCCGTTAAACGAAATGGGAGCCAATATTGGTGCGTTTGAACTTGCTATGCAACTAAGTCTT
>JBLHXN010000065.1:0-17964 GCA_047630355.1 Spirosomataceae bacterium
TACCCGCTTACCCGACCACGCCGGATAGAAACTCACGATACCGATTGTCAGGAAAAACTGGTATTTCAAACTCAGCGGATCAAGTACAAAAAAGATAATTGCAGAAATGAAAACAACGAACATTGACCAGTAAAATACAATACCCGTGCGATTGTGAAGTTTGCCGCCTTTCTTACGAACAACCATGGCGATAAGTCCGGTAACCAATGCCAAAAACCCTGCGATGATGTGTATAATGAGTATGGGTTGATAAATGAGCGATTTCATAATTCTTACGTTTAAAGTGAAGCGACTTGCTTGAAGTACTTTTCTTCGATCAAAAAGAAATCAGCGATATAATCGTTTCGGTATCTTTTATTACTTCAAAAGCACAATCCTTAAACTGCGGGGGTCCCATCAAAAAAGACAGTTTAGAAAATCCGAATGGTTCAGCGGGCATTTGGCCATTCATATCTAACTTATCATTACCGTTTAAATCGTGCACAACTACGATGGCGTATTTTCCGGCTGGCACGTTTTCAAAAAATAGTTTAATATTTCCCTTTTCGGTTACTTCTATTTTCTGACTTGCTATCGCCGATGCTCCGCTTGGGAAGTTTGCTTCGTTGTTGGTTAGGTTTGCAGAAATTGTCCCTTTTGCGTTTGTGATGCTCTCTACTATCACAGTTACTTTGTGCCCGTCTTGTGCGAATGAGGTCGTTGACATGAATCCTAAAGTAAATACAATGGCGGTAATTCTGAATAAATTTTTCATCGGTGATTAATTTTAGTGCTGAACGCCAAACCGACTTTCGATTTAACAGAAGCAAAGGTATACGTACAGCAGGTTCACCCCAAATCAAAGGGCTGAACGCAACGGTTCAGGGGAGTTTGTCAATGTTTTGGGAAGAAAAACAAGCCTTTGGGGAGTTTGACAAAGGGTTTTATTGGTGAACAGCAGAAAGGTTAAGAGAAAAAAGAAGTTTCCTCAATTATTAACTGATCCGCTTTACCAAATCAGAATATTTACGGGCAACAGGAACGGTGACCTCTGGGGTTTGGAGGTGAAATTTATAACCTTGAGCGTTACCCGTTACGTCCTCCACTTTATTTAGGTTCACGATAAACGAACGATGACACCGAACGATGCTTTCCGATTCAATCTGCTTTTCTAAACGGGTAAGGCTACTGCGAAGTAATTCCTTTTTGAGCTGATCAGATTCTATATAATTAATCGCGGCGTAATTATCCGCCGATTCGATAAAGAGTAAATCACGTTGTGCTACTTCGAAAGTGTCTTTCTCGTTTTCAGCAACGAACGTAAGAGTTTTAGGAATATTCTCCTCGTGAGTTTTGACAGCTACGGGCTTTTTATACTTTTTGAGTTGGTAAATATAATTTGAGATAACACCAAAGAATATCGGGAATATTCCAATTGATGCGACAGAAATTAAATTCCACAAGAAGTTTTGCAGTGAAAACGCTTCCTTAAATAGGAAGAACAGAAATAAGACATTACCAGTAGCGATGATGAGCAGTAATATCAAAACAGAAATTATTTCGCGTCCGACCGTCCACTCTGATTCGTTGAAATAAGCAGGAACAGAGGGGGTAATGATAAACCTTAAAAATAATAAACTCAGGGTAGTTATCAACCCAAACCCTAATAAGTAATATATCTTGTTTGAGTCACTCCAATTATTAATTCCAAACGGTTCGAAAATTATCAAAAAAACGGCAATAAAAGAGCCTTCAGCGAAGCTTCTCGTCAGTTTACGAACCGGAGCAAGCTGTTTTGAGTCAAAAGGATAAGGCTGCGAAAAAATACCCGTAATTTTATTCACTTGTAAAGAATCGGTTTAGAACGAGCTTTTAATTTGGTCGATAAAGTTAAGAATGGAACTCGGCTGGGCAATCAAGATAAACACTACGCCCCAAACGGCTCCCCAAAGGTGAGCAAGGTGGTTTACGTTGTCCATCTGACGTTTTTGCATGAATATAGAATATGCGGTGTAAAGCACCGCAAAAATATACGCCGGCATTGGGATTGGAATCGGGAAGATGATGAGTTCCATCAACGGATTCAGGATAATGGCACAAAATACAATGGACGAAACTCCGCCCGAAGCTCCCAACGAGTTAAAGTGAATGTTATCTTTTTTCTGGAAAAAATCCGGTAAACTAGCGATAATAATTCCGAGAACGTAAAGCAGCAAAAAGTACATGATTGCCTTCCCGCCAAATAAATAGGCAAAATATTGCTCCACCACGCCACCAAATAAATACAACGCCCACATGTTAAATAGTAGGTGAAAAAAATCAGCGTGGATAAAACCCGATGTTAGTAAACGGTAGTACTCTTTTCGGTGATAAGCGGCGTAAGCGTTATGAATCAATTTACCACGAAACTCGGCGTTCTGAAAACCAATAATACTTGTGATAACCGTGATACCAACCAAAATAAGAGTCAGCGATATTTCCATGTAGAATAATTAAAATCTTGAATTAATGTTTCTCTAACAATCAAAGAAACCATTTCGTTGTGGCTATTCAAAAGAAATAGCGGCGAAGTTGTATCTTTAGCGTTTCCAAAAAGAAAACATTCTGAATTTGACAACCTTCCAACTCAAAAATGTAACGCTCCAAAAGGGTAACCGCACCATTCTTTCCGAACTCAACTGGCAAATCAGCGAAGGCGAGCATTGGGCGATTATTGGTAGAAACGGTTCGGGTAAAAGTACGCTGCTTGATACCTTGGGCGGGAAACTTTTTCCGCGGCGAGGGAAGATTCAAAAACCGCATTATGAAGACATCGTACTGATTCCCCGTGATTACAGTTTTCACAGAATCGTGGGGTCAGCGTATCAATATTATCAGCAGCGGTTTTCGTCTATCGGAGCAGAAGTAGCTCCGACGGTTTGGGAAGTTCTGCAAAATCAGGTAAAACCCGTCGGAACGGTTGACGATAAGTCAGTGGCGTTACCGCCTTTAGCTTACAACGAAGAGTTTCTCCAAAAACAAGCCGTCCGTTTCAGAATTGACCATTTACTGCAACGTCCAATTGTGACACTTTCAAATGGTGAAACCCGCCGAACGCTTATTGCTTACGCTTTTTTGAAACAACCCAAAGTACTTTTATTGGATAGCCCGTTCGTTGGGTTGGATGTAGAAAGCAGGAAACTATTGCACGAATTATTAATCGATGTTTCGCAGAATATTCAGCTAATATTCGTGGGTTCACCCACCGACATTCCCGCTTGCACAACGCGTGTGTTGGAATTAATTGACGAAAAAACGCATCGCATTCACGAAAAACCATTTCCTTCAACTATCGGCGGCGATGCGAAGCAATTATCTTTAAATCAGGAAGTTGTTCACAAATTAAAAGGTGCATCGTCACCTTTCAACAATTTCGAAACTGCCGTTGAGTTCAGAAATACTACCGTTTGCTACAAAGGTATAAACGTTGTGGATAATGTAAGTTGGACGGTAAAACGGGGCGAACGCTGGGCCTTAATGGGAGCAAATGGTTCGGGAAAAAGCACGTTATTGAGTTTAATCGTGGGCGATAACCCGCAAGCGTACCAAAATGACTTCGACTTATTTGACCGAAAACGCGGCACGGGCGAAAGCATTTGGGATATAAAAAAACGCACTGGCTACGTTTCACCCGAATTACACCTTTATTTCAACCGTCACACCGTAGTTTGGAAAGCCGTTGCATCGGGGCTTTTCGATACCGCCGGATTATTCAAAACCCTGACCGCAGCAGAACACGAATTGGTAAACAGTTACCTTAAATTACTAAATATTCAACATTTGACCGACCGATTAGTAAACGAGCTATCGGCGGGCGAACAGCGGCTCATTTTCTTAGCACGAGCATTAATTAAAAACCCACCATTGTTAATTCTGGACGAACCTTGTCAGGGGCTCGACTTTAACCACATGGTGCAATTTCGCGAACTGGTAAACGAATTGGTAACATCGCTTGATAAAACGCTGATTTACGTGACGCATTACGAAGAAGAAATTCCGGCTTGTGTTTCTAAGCGACTCGTTCTCCGCAACGGGAAACAACTTAGCCAATAGAAAGTATCAATATACGAAAGGGAACAATAGTCCCGCAAATATCACTTATGGTAAATATTGTCCAAGTTCATACATAAAGAGAAATAAATGGCAGATCTTCCTAAAAAGAAAATAACGGTAGCTCACGGTGACGGCATTGGTCCCGAAATCATGAAAGCTACGCTCAAAATCCTTAACGCAGCTGAAGTTCCACTCGAATACGATGAAATACAAGTCGGAGAGAAAGTTTACCTCAGCGGTATTACTTCAGGTATTTCCCCAGATGATTGGGAAACCCTTCGAAGAAACAAAGTTTTCTTAAAGGCTCCAATCACCACACCGCAAGGCGGCGGATACAAAAGTCTTAACGTGACCATCAGAAAGTCACTTGGTCTTTTTGCCAACGTGCGTCCGTGTATGACATTGACTCCGTACATAGAAAGCCATTTTGATGACATGGATTTAGTTATTGTTCGTGAAAACGAGGAAGACCTTTACGCCGGAATTGAGCATCAGCAAACCAGCGAAGTTATTCAGTGCTTGAAGTTAATTTCTCGTCCGGGTTGTGAAAAGATTGTTCGGTACGCCTTTGAGTACGCCCGTGTGAATAACCGTAAGAAGGTGACGTGCATGACCAAAGATAATATCATGAAGCACACCGACGGTTTGTTTCACAGTGTTTTCAACGAAATTGCTGTCGAGTACCCTGACATCGAAAACGAGCATTATATCATTGACATCGGTTCGGCACGTATTGCGGATCGTCCGAATGCATTTGACGTAATCGTAACCTTAAACCTTTACGGTGACATTATCTCTGACATCGCGGCTGAAGTTGCCGGGTCTGTTGGATTTAGCGGAAGTGCTAATATCGGGCAGGATTTTGGAATGTTTGAAGCCATTCACGGTTCAGCACCCGACATTGCCGGACAAGGTATTGCAAATCCAGCCGGACTCTTAAACGGAGCTTGCATGATGCTTGTGCACCTTGGAATGTCCCAAAAAGCAGAGATGATTCAGAATGCTTTACTTACAACCATCGAAGACGGTATTCACACGGGAGATATTGCTAACGAGACCACCACGAAGAAAGTAGGAACGCAGGAATTCGCTGATGCCATCATTGAGCGTCTGGGCAAAAAGCCAACGAAACTTACGCCCGTTCAACTGAACCACGAAGTAGAAGGCATCGAAATAGGCATAACTCCTTACAAGACTCAAAAGAAAGAGTTAGTCGGAGTAGATGCGTTTGTGGATTGGATTGGAACAGATCGCAACCCAGATACAATCGGTGGTATGCTAGAAGCCGCCTGCCCAGACAGTATGAAGTTGAAAATGATTACGAATCGTGGAGTTAAGGTGTATCCGAACGGTATTCCCGAAACTTTCTGCACGGATCACTGGCGTTGCCGGTTTGTGAATAAAGACTTTGTAAAAGGAAAGAACGAAAACGCCGCTGTATCTCACGAAGACATCATTGCCCTATTGACGGCTCTGAATAAAAACGGTATTGATGCAATAAAAACCGAAAATTTATATCTTTTTGATGGCAAGCGAGGTTACTCTTTAGGGCAAGGTGAGTAAGATAATGGCACGTATTTGCTAATTATATTACCATTACGTAAAAAACAAAGCGAAAAACCAGCTCAGAATTGCTATTTGAGCGTTTTTTACATAAATTTCAACTTTGTAAATGTTATACGAAGACTAATTTTATAATTTAAACTATTAAATTCCTATGGACAAGTTCAAAGAACTATCTGATTTAGTAGCCTCACTAGAAGGCGATTTTGAAAAATTTTACGACGGCAAAAATAAGGCTGCCGGAACACGCGTACGCAAAGGAATGCTTGAATTGACCAAATGGGCAAAAGAAGTAAGAACTGACGTACAAGAGAAGAAAAACGCCATGTAATCCAAATATTTTGGCATTACGACTTATTATAAAAGCCCTACTTCCATCCGGAAGCGGGGCTTTTGTTGTTACAAATAACGTTTAACGGGATTTCGTGGCTGTTGGTGTACTGTTCAATGGTGTTCATCACATAAACTTTCGGAATCGGTGAAGTTCTGGCAATTTTGAATTATCAAACAAATTGAAATTAACACGAACACGCCAACGGAGGCTGTACAGGAGATTACGATTAAGTAAGTTGAATTACTTCTAACATAAAACGTCTCTGAAATTTAAAGCTTCAGAGACGTTTTATGTTAGAAGTAATAAGCTGCCCCATCGGGTAATATATTAATAAGAAGAAAATTATAGTCTGTTTGGTGCTATCAGCACGACACATCAGACTTTTACATTCTGTTCCGCTGGAACTCAGTTCGTTGTTATTTATCTATGATTTTATTAGTATGTGACTCCTACAGAGTATTTTACTCCGTAGGCTCAAATCACCAATTCCTTCAAAACCTCAAATGCTTTTCCGTTTGAAATAGAGTCTTTAGCTTCAGCAACACCTTCTTCCAAACTAATATCACGGGCTACGCTGAGGGCAACTCCGGCATTTGCCACCACCGCTGCGGTTTGGGCGGCGGTTCCCTGATTACTCAAAATATTTTTAATAATCTCGGCAGATTCTTCTACCGTACCGCCGCCGTATAATTCGGTTTGCTGAACGGTTGCAAAACCCAACGCCGACGGACTGAAAACTTCGCCGCCATCGGCTGAAAACTTGTTCGTTGCCAACATAAAATCTCCGGTCAATGATATTTCATCGTAGCCATCTAAGGCGTGGAGAATGCCAAAACGTGCATCAGTTCGTTGAAAAAGCGATTTATATAACTCAAAAACGGGTAACGAATAAACGCCCGTTAGTTGCTTTTTAACTTCGGCGGGATTCAACAAAGGCCCTAAAATATTGAAGAACGTTTTGATGCCCAATTCTTTCCGAACCGGACCGACAAACCGCATGGCGGGATGAAACAGCGGAGCGTGTAAATAGCACATCCCGGCGGTTTCCATTTTCTTTTTCAGGTAGTCAGCATCGTTTGTGAAATTCACGCCTAAATATTCCAATACCGTTGATGAGCCAACGGCAGAAGAAACGCCGTGATTACCGTGCTTAGCTACGGGTTGCCCCGCTCCCGCTACTACGAAAGCGGCGGTTGTGGAGATATTGAACGTGTCTTTTCCGTCGCCTCCCGTGCCGCAAACGTCGATTGCATCGAAGTCAGCCAAATCAATGTGAATGGCTAAAGAAAGCATCGCATTTCTGAACCCGATGAGTTCATCTACAGAAATTCCTTTTTGCTGGATTCCCATCAGAAAAGCCGCAATCTGCGATTGGTTCACTTCGCCGTTCCCGATTTTCAATAAAGCCGCTTCGGCTTCTTCGGCGGTTAGAGATTCTTTGACGAGTAGTTTTTGTAGGTAGAGTTTCATTTATAAATTTCCGAGTTTTTTTAACCACTGAGTTTCACGGAGTACGGCACGGAGTTTACAGAGTATTGGATTCCGTAAACTCCGTGGAAAATTCAGTGTTCTCCGTGGTTAAAACCAGCAATCATTTTTTAACTTCTTCAAAGCCCATATCTTCGTACCATTCTTCAAATTCATCGGGTGAAACAGAGCCTTGTGGCACGGCGTTTCGACGGGAGCGTTTTTTACGAGCTTTTACCTCAAATTCCTCAGTGGCAGAAGTTCCGTTTTGTAAAATTTCAACGATGTATTTTCCCGGTTGAATGTACATCTTCTTATCGTCCGCCGCTTCGATTTTTATGGGCATTTTATCGTCTTTACCGGTCAATTCTTTCTCGTATTTATTCTGAATCTCGAAGTCGATGCTCAAATCGTAGTTTACTTCGTTTATTCCGGCTTCGGCTTTATCCATCATTTCTTGAATAACTAAACCGTCAGCAGTTTTGATTGAAATTTTTGCTTCTCCGGCTGATTTAGCGAAGTATTGAATCGGGAATTTCTGCTCTCTCGCTTCCACGAAACTATTTCGCATTCTACCCCAAGATAGGTTGTAATTTACGTCTTCCA
The DNA here is from genome assembly GCA_047630355.1 of Spirosomataceae bacterium. Classification (GTDB taxonomy): domain Bacteria; phylum Bacteroidota; class Bacteroidia; order Cytophagales; family Spirosomataceae; genus JANQUM01. Next base: position 8,042 of record JBLHXN010000065.1, read on the forward strand.
GCGAATTAACCACTAAGCTTTTCGCTAAGTATTCTTCCGTCATTTTTTGCAATGGTTTTACATCTCCGACGTAAATGGAACGTCCGTGCGTTCCAACAATCAACTCATTTTCACGCGGATGAATTTGTAAATCGTGAATGGCAACGGCGGGCATGGTGCCGTTTGCGTGCATGAAAGTGTTACCTCTATCTAACGAAACATACAAACCGTGATCCGTTCCTACGTAAAGCAAATTGGCATTTATAGGATCTTCCCTTACCACATTGATTGGCTCCGCGGGTAAATCTGTTCCGATGGTTGTCCACGTTTTGCCGTAATCGGTAGAAGCGTATAGATAAGCTCCAAAATGGTCGTTTCGGTAGCCGTTGAAAGCAGCGTAAACAGTTGCTTCTTCGTGAACGGACGGAATCACGCCAACGCACCATAAGTCTTGTTTGTCCGCAATTTTCTCCCACGAATAACCGCCGTCTTTCGAGACATGAGCCAAACCATCATCGGAACCCACGTAAAGCAATCCGAAGCGTTTTGGAGATTCTTCGATGGTAGAAAGCGTTCCGAAAGGTACGTCGCCATCGTGTAATTTCCCACGGGTTAAATCTCCCGAAATCGTTTCCCAATCATCGCCTTTGTTTAGGCTGCGGTGAAATTTATGCGAACCAAAATAAACGATGTCTTGATTATGACGCGACAAATGAATTGGGGATTCCCAGTTGAAACGCAGTTGCTCTTCGCCTAACTTACGGGGTATTTGCAAGTATTTGCGTTCACCCGTAGTTTTATTGATTCGGAAGTAATTCCCGAACTGAAAGCCTGAATAAACAATATTATTATCGCGGGTATCAACTTGCACTTGCATTCCGTCGCCGCCCATAAGGAATTTGAAACCGTCGCCGCCGTCGAAAATTCCGAAATTGAAATCGAAATTGTTCGTACTCGGTCCGTACCAAGTACCGTTGTCCTGCAAGCCGCCATAGACATTGTACGGTTTTTCCATATCGTAAGCCACGGCATAAAACTGCCCAACGGGAAGCGAATTGGCTTTAAACCACGTTTTGCCGTTGTCGTAAGTAATGTTTATTCCACCGTCATTCCCTAAAATATAATGGTTAGAGTTTTTTGGGTTAAACCAAAGAGCGTGATGATCTGCGTGCACATTTCCGGCGTCAATACTTTTGAAAGTTTTTCCACCGTCTTCCGACCAAATAACCGGAACGCCCATTATCACGATTTTCTGATCGTTATCTGGGGAAACGAAGATTTGTCCGAAATAATAACCGTACGTAAAATACAATCCATCGATAAAATCTTTATTAGCCTTTTTCCACGTTTTGCCGGCATCTTCGCTGCGATAAACTTCTGCTCCCGTAACTTCGGTATCAAATAAATCGTCGTTCCCGTTATGGGTGAAGAGGAAAATATCTTTCGCTTCAAAAACTCCTTTTTCTAAGTCTTCTTTGAGTTGTTTGGCGTTATATTTTTCGGGGAAACCTTCGTCGTCCAAATATTCATTCAGAGCATCGTCCGACAGAGCGAGAAACTCCTCTTTCGAGATGTCCTTCATTTTATCTTTTGTCAACTTCGAGGATTCTTCTTTCTTTTTCTCTTTCGCCGGGCGGTTCGCCTGATTATCAATAATGGCGTAAACGATGTTCGGGTTTTTCGGGTAAACGGCCAAGCCAATCCGACCGTTTCCTTTGCCTTGAGGAAAACCACTTTTTTTATCAGAAATGAGTTTCCAATTGTCGCCGCTATCGGTTGACTTATAAATACCCGATTCTTCGCCGCTTTCTACAAAATTCCACGCCGAACGTTCCCGATGCCACATCGAAGCGTACAATTCTTTCGGATTTTTCGGGTTGATTTGTAAATCAATGGCTCCGGTATTATCGTTGAGGTACAGCGTTTTCTTCCACGTTTTTCCACCGTCAGTAGTTTTGTAGATGCCCCGCTCGGCATTTGACGAATACAAATGCCCGATTGCCGAAACCCAAGCTACGTTCGGGTTTCTTGGGTGCAACGCAATCCGCCCGATGTGGTGCGTTTCTTCCAAACCCAAATGTTGCCAATTTTTACCGCCATCGGTGCTTTTATACATTCCGACTCCCGCGTACGACGAGCGGCTGGAGTTATTTTCTCCCGTACCAACCCAAATGGTGTTATTTTTCCAGTCAACAGCAATATCACCAATGGTCATGACGGCTTCGTTGTCAAAAAGTGGCTCGAAAGATTGTCCGTTATTCACAGTTTTCCACAAACCGCCCGAAGCGTAGGCTACGTAAAATTCAGCTGGTTTATCGGGGTTTCCTTCTACGTCAACAACTCGTCCACTCATGACCGTCGGACCGACGTTACGGAAGTTAAGGTTGTTCACCAATGATGTTTCGGTCAACGCTTTTCGCTGCTCGAACCCTTTCATCCGATCAGCGGAAGAAGTGGGTGTTATCGCCGGAGATTGGGCGAATATAGTTATTGGAACAAAGGCTAATAGAAGTAAATGAAGTACGCTTTTCTTCATGAGATTGGGTTCTATGATTTGTAAGAACACGAATTTAACGGATTTGGCGGATTAACGCAGACTTTTTAGACAGAAAGCGAAAGATGAGCGACAAAAAAAGCTACTTCGTTACGGAAGTAGCTTTTGGATACCTGTTTAGTGAGAAATAAAGATTTTGACAGAATTTATGGGAAGAAGTACAAAATTAAGAGTCTTTCTACTCCTCACTGATTTCGCTTTCATCGGTTTCTCTTTTCTAAAGTTATTTTTATATCAAAAAATATATACGAGCTACAAAGTCCCAGAATTACAATACCATAAATCAGGCCTTCTTTCTCACCATTTAGCATAATCCAAAGTGAGATAATTAAGAAGAAAATTAACAAACCGTATAGAATTATTCGTTTTAACGTACTTCCAAAAATCCACTCAGATTCGCTTTTTAGAAGTGCTTGATTTATATTTTAAAATTGCTAGCCCTCTAAAGCAAGCTCATATGCATCTAATTTTGTACTTGTCAATTTATGCTGTACCAGCAGAGCAATTAATCCTATCAGAATTAATGCAAAAAAGGAAAAACCTTCGTTCTGAATATCTTTTTCAAATGTTGGAAGACCAATTAAGATTATCGGAAACGAAAGCAAAATAAAATTTAACCAGTATTGAAGTTTTTCACCTTTAGTTAAACTAATTCTTCTTTTCTCGATCGACTTATTTATCTCGCTTGGCGTCATTTTTATTTCAGTTGTAGAAGGCAAAGGATAAAAGTAGTAATAACACTATATCTTTATTTCACTTTTTCGAGAGCTAATTCAACGTGAACTTTTCAAAATACGACAAATAAAAGGTATCTAATTTACTTATAATAAGACAACTATAATTTTTCATTCATTTCATTAAAAGCAGAAGAAAGTATTTTCAATGCTAAATTTGTTAAATAGCCATTATTCTCTGCCAAATGAAAATCTTAAAAACTGTTATTCAAACGATTTTATGCTATTTGCAAGGTTATTTACTATTATTTTCCTGAAAAGTTCACGTTAATTCAAGTTTTTCATCATCAAGACCTTTCAACAAATCAGTCAAAACTAACCTCTCCTTATGTTTTTCGTTTAAGCCGTTTAAAGGTTTATCGTCATCAAATATTATGAACTCAGAAGTTGCAAATTCCTCAATAAATCTTAGAACCTCTTCTCTCCGGTTTTTGCAGTTTGGATACTCAGGTGAGAAACCCATTATTGGTATAGTAATATTTCGATTAGAAAAAATCAGATTAAATTCATCCAATAACTTTACTGTTCTACGAGTTGAACTTAACCATATTTCAAAATCTGACAGAGATAAAAAGTGATTCAAATTACTAACGCACTTTTCATTAAATTTGGAATATCCATCGGATTCGATTTCCTCGGGTTTCCACATTGGAGTTGTAATTAAGACTCCATCTAAGTCCAAAATTAGCACTGGGTTAATCATTTCATATTTCTCTTTAGTAAGGTTACATTTCGCATTGATTCCCAATACTACACTAACCCACACCCTCCGACTGCGTCAGGACACCCCGCCCAGACGGGGATTTGCTCGTACTCAGAGATTTTTCTAATAAGAGTAAGCCGAATATCACAATAAAACTACTTCCTAACAATCACAAACTCCACCCGACGGTTCTGGGCTTGACCTTCAGGATTTGCGTTGGAAGCGATGGGGCGGCTTTCTCCGAAACCTACACTACGAACCTGATTTTCTTCAATGCGTTTGCTCAATAAGTAATTTCGCACGGCATCAGCTCGAGCTTGGGAAAGTTTGAGGTTGGCTTCGTCGCCACCCACGTCATCTGTATGTCCCTGAATTTCGATCACTAAAGTAGTTCGCTCTTTTAATTCTGCGGCTATGCGGTCGAGTTCAGGAAAAGAGTCATCGGTCAACGCTGCTTTACCAAATTGGAAGAAGATATTATTTAACGCCACCGTTTCCCCGACAATGATTGGCACCATTTTGAGTTCTTGGCCAGTAACCTCTTTATATTGTTTTATTTCGGTCAGATCCACGCTCCGTCCCACCGCAATAAAGTCTTTCGCCACGGCACGAACGCTATATTTACTTCCGTAAGGTAGCACAATTTTATATTCTCCAGTTTTTGGGTCGGTGTATGCAACTCCGGCTTCTTCACCGTCTGGTAACGTTTCGTAGATGATTTTTGCGTCAAGTGGCTTACCCGTTTTTTGGTCAACTACCTTACCACTGAGCATAACCACGGGCGTTGGAGCGGTCAACGAAGGTTCTCCGTTAGCCTTTTCCTCAGAAAGTTTACCCGATGGATTATTTTCGTCTTCCGCCGTAGGTTCGGCGATAGAAGCGATTGTTTGATCAGCATCCTGCGGTTGGTCTTCGTAAAGTTTAAACCGAACGATATCCCCCATTCCGATAGATTCTTTTTTCGTTGCCATATAAGCGTATTGCCCATTGGCGGCGATGGAATAATAGTAATCATCTTCGTCGCTGTTTATAACTGAGCCTAAGTTTTGCGGCTCTGTCCACGAATTCCAGAAACGATTTTTACGTTTCGTCACCCAAATATCCAAGCCGCCTTGTCCGCCGCTGCGATCACTGGCAAAGTAAAGTGTTTGATTATCTGAAGCGAGAAAAGGAGTGGTTTCAATTCCCGAAGTATTTACACCCGAGCCTAAACTTTCGGGCTTGCTCCATTCACCCTTCCGATCCATGAAACTGAGGTAAATATCGTCTTTATTGCTTTTTTTCTTGTCGCTGAACGCCATCATCATCACCTTACCATTATTGCTCAAATAAGCAGAAAGGTAATAGCCTTTACACATCGACTCCAATTTTGGAATGTCTATTTGCTCAGGTTGCGACCAACCGCGTTCGGTCTTTTTACACATCGAAATACCTACTTCGTTTTGCTTTCGTCCACGATTGTAAGCTCCTCTAATCAGCAACGTATTTCCGTCAGGCGTAATACTAAAAATATCATTGTAACGATCTTTGTTGATACTATTAGGCATTCGTCGGGCGATATCCCAGCGGCTGTTACGATATTCGGTATACCAGACGTCATTACTGCCGTCTTTTCCGAAATTATTGGTTGGATGGCTGACCCTTACGAAATATAAAGTGTTCGCGTCTGGAGCAATCAACGGGTGAATTTCGTTATATTCTGTATTCACCGCCGAACCAAGTTTTTCAAGTTTTTGGCTAAAAACGGTTGCTAAATTCAAGAAAAGCAAACACGTTAAAACAACTATAAATCTATTTCTTTTCATCAAGTGTATTGTATCGTTCTATCAAAAGAAACGAAAATAAACCTTTCAACCTTATATTAAAACGAAATTTGTGGAATAAAACCTGACTCCACTACGTAACCCCATTGGCCCGGGGCGGCCCGGCTAAATCCTTGCCGCATCGGCGGTCCGACCCAACGATTGGGAAAGACTTTCTTAAACTTAGAATTAATTTGCGTCGAATAAATCTCCGTTTCCGGTGATACGGGTTTTGATTGACGGATAACCCCTGAAATAGACGACTCCGTTACCGCTGATATCCCCGTCGAGAATATCCAAAGCGGTTAATTCACAACTTCCTGAACCCGCCATTGAGACTATTCCACGATTGGAAAGTAGATTGAATCCTTGAATAATTCCGCTTCCAGTTACTTCGTAATACACGTTTCGGCTATCGCCTTCCAAGAATATTTTACCCGAACCCGCAACCCGAGCGTCAATCTCCCTTCTTGCGTTAATTTCCATATTGATGCAGCCGTTGCCGTTCACTCGTAAATCAATGTCGCGAACGTCCCAAACGGTTTCACCGTAAACTTCTCCGTTTCCAGCGGTACTGATATAAACCAAGTCGGGAACTTGTACATAAAGCTTCACCGGAGAACTCCACCCGCCAATTTTATTGATAATCAGCGTATTTTTCCTTACATAAGTCTCCACACTAAAAAGAGTATTATTGTCCGCCTCCACGATAATATCACGGCCAGTTCCCTGCGTCAATATAACGGTTACGTTTGCCGGAACTTCAATACCATCAAAAAAACGAACGGCTCGGTACTCTTGTTGAACGACGGGACCGTAATCGTCATAAACTTCACAAGAAGTGAATCCAAAAGCGGCGATTAGTAAGAAAACGAAGGGTTTTATTTGTAGCTTTTTCATAATTAGTGCGTGGTTCATATAGCATAGATGTTTTAAATTTGCTTTAAGTTGCGTGCAGAATGTTAAATGCCTGTTAAAAGAACTACCTCACCAACTTCATCGTTAGGTTGGTGAATTGAGTTAATAAATTTTAAGATAAGACATGAAACACGAGATTAGAAGTCACTCACTTTTCATGCTAATTCTTAATTCCTACTCCCAATAGCCATCAGGACTAATCCCTAAAGTTAAATGCTCATAGACAATCATCAACGCCCAATAAATTACCTGCGACTCGCCGTGACGGATCGCTGCAACCTGCGTTGCTTTTATTGCATGCCGCACGAAGGCATTGATTTCCTGCCCAAATCGCATCTGTTGAGTTACGAAGAAATGTTGCGGATGGTGCGTATTCTTGCGGAAGAAGGCGTGAACAAAGTCCGGATTACGGGTGGTGAGCCATTTGTACGGCGGGGAATGATGGAATTTCTCGAAGACCTGACGAATGTTCCGGGCATTGAGCAAGTGAATATTACCACAAATGGCGTATTAACATCCGCACTCGTACCGGATTTAAAACGAATCGGAATTCACTCCATAAATTTGAGTTTAGACTCGCTGAATCGGGAACGTTTTCACGAAATGACTCGCCGGGATGAATTACCACGAGTTTTAGAAACGCTGCACGGATTGTTAGAACACGGTATAAAAACAAAAATAAATACGGTGGTGATGGCGGGTAAAAATGACGACGATATTATATCACTTGCTGAACTTGCCCAAGACAAACCCGTCGCTGTTCGATTTATTGAAGAAATGCCGTTCAACGGCGAAGGCTTAAAACTTGAAAATTTCCTTTCCTACCAACGGATTATGGAAAAAATTCGGGAAAAACATCCCGATATTTATCGCCTCGCCGACGCTCCGACTTCGACTTCTTACAATTATCAAATTCCGGGTTTTGCGGGAACGGTTGGCGTAATTGCCGCTTACAGCCGGACGTTCTGCGGAACGTGTAACCGCATTCGGATTACACCCACGGGAACGTTCAAAACCTGCTTGTACGACGACGGAGTAATGAACGTGCGGGATTTACTTCGCAGCGGAATTTCAGACGAAGCGTTTAAGAACGAAATCGTAAATTCTCTTCAACATCGGGCAAAAGATGGTTTTGAAGCGGAAGCAAACAGATCATCAGAAGTTACAGAATCTATGACAACAATTGGGGGATGAAAAAACATCAAAAACACGCAAAGCTTACTATACCAAATATCGGGAATTTTGGACGGAATGAATTTGCATTTGTGGGTGCTCCCTGCGGCGATATTCAGAAACTATGCCAACAGATTATTGATAAACTTTCGGGAAACAAAAAAGTAGCGTACGTAGACGCGGATCACGCTTCGGCGGATGCTGAGCCAAGGAATTTGACCTACACCGAATTCACGGATAAGATAACGTTTAAGCAAATCAACCTCAAGGAGATTAATGAGTTTCAACAACGTTTTTTATTACAAAGCGAAGACGTAGTTTTAGTAAACGGAAATCACTTTCAAGCGAATAAACAAATCGTTTTTATTTACCCGAAAAAAGAAGCTTCGCTAAAGAAACGAATCGACCAGTTAACGGACGTTCGGGCAATCATTATTTGCGATGAAACACCCGTTTTTGATTGGTTAGAAGAAGTAATTCCTAACATTTCCGAAATCCCCGTTTTCAACTATTCAGAGAACGAAAAAATTACAGACTTTATCTACAACGAAGTCAACATTCCCACATTAAAGGGCTTGATTTTAGCCGGAGGAAAAAGTACCCGGATGGGTGAAGACAAAGGCTTAATTGATTATCACGGCAAGCCACAACGTGAATACGCTTTTGAGTTATTAGAAAGTATAGAAATTGAAACATTTATATCGTGTCGGGAAGAACAGGAAGCAGAAATTTCACTTCCGACTATCTCAGATAAATTTGTAGGACTGGGACCATTCGGAGCTATTCTGTCCGCTTTTCAATCCGATCCAAATTCCGCTTGGTTGGTTGTCGCTTGTGATTTACCTTTTGTAAATGAATCGGCGTTGAAACAACTCATTTCAAACCGAAATTCGAGTAAAATTGGTACGGCTTTTTATAATCCTGAAACTGATTTCCCCGATCCGTTATTCACAATTTATGAACCGAAGGCTTACGCCACAATACTTCAGTTTTTAGCATTGGGCTACTCGTGTCCACGAAAAGTTTTGATTAATTCTGATACGGAAATTATCCAGCCAACAGACACCGAAATTCTACGAAATATTAATACGCCCGAAGAACGAAAAATGCTTACAGGTAAGCATCAAAAGGCATAATCTTTTTCAATTTTTCGTAGCTACTTTTACTAACGGAAAACGTATAAGTTTCTCCGCTCGGACAGGTACATGCCTGACAATAAACCATGCCGTCATTTTCGGATTTGAAATTGAAAATATCAGAAACTCCATTGTCTTTCAAGTAAGCAATTATCCGTGAACCACGGTTTCCACCCTCGTAGGCTTTTATGTCCCACAGTTCACTGCACGCTGTTGGCATGAAAGAGACCTTTTGTAAGTCCATTGGGGCTGGTGTGGTATTCTCACAGGAAACGAAGGCAAACAGGAATAAAAGGAGCGGTATATTTTTCATGAATTATGAAGTCATTTTCTTTATAGATTCAAAAAAAGCTAAAACAGTTTGAATTCAAAAAAATGATAATTTAAGGCAGAAATTGTTTTACGTAATTTCGAGCCGTTAAAATCGCAGAAGTTACATCATCGATGCTTCCTTCAAAAGCCTTATCTTCCACTTCGATAACTACCGGACCACGGTAGCGGACATCTGTCAAAGCAGCAAAGAAACTGCCCCAACGTACATCTCCCAGACCCGGAAGTTTTGGTGAATGATACTCTAACGGATTCGCCATGACACCTACTTTATTCAGTTTATCACGGTACAGTTTTACGTCTTTTAAATGAATATGGTGCAGACGATCTTTGTAGTCGTAAATCGGTTTTACCTCATCCATCATTTGCCAGATCATGTGCGACGGATCGTAATTCAAACCCAGTAATTTCGTCGGGAATATTTCGAACATTCTGTCCCAAATTGCCGGAGTGGTAGCAAGATTTTTACCCGATGGCCATTCGTCATTCGTAAACCACATCGGGCAGTTTTCGATTGCGATTTTGATTCCTTCCTGTTCGGCAACTTCAATGATTGGTTGCCACAATTTTTTGAATAATTTCAGGTTTTCTTCA
>JBLHXN010000066.1:0-17964 GCA_047630355.1 Spirosomataceae bacterium
CAAATATGAGTCAATTTTATTGAAGAGCTCTTTATTAGTATTTTGAGAAAAAGAGCTTAATGTTGAAAAAGTTATGAAAGCGAAAAATAGTGCTTTAATAGATAAATTCATTTTATGATTGATTGATGAATAAGTCTGCTTGTTTTCTATTATGTTACAGTTTTTTTTAAATTGTTGCCAACGTTTCCTGTATGGTTAGTGGCGTTTTAAAGAGCCTAAATTTTCAGTTTATTACAGAACAAAATTAAAAGAACTGAACTTCCATTTTAGTACAATGTAGCCATTAACTATACAGATTGTTGGCAGTAGTTATTTCAATTCCTTTATTCGATTAGAAATTTCTTTTGTGTCTAAATGTCTATTTATTTCAATCACTTTCTCGTAAAAAGGAAGTGGTAATTTTTTTATACTTTTCTTTTTGTGTTCATTAATTTCACTGTTCCACTTATCATATTTACCATTGCCATACTTTACAAGTAAATTAATAATTCGCACCATTTCCTTTTCAAATCTTCGTTCGGTTATTTTGTCAACTAAGTTGTTGAACTCTGAATTACTAGTTTTGATAGTTGCTTTGGATTCATACCTTGTTAATGCTTCATCAATTTCGGTTGTTTCTTCTTGAGGAAAGTCAAATCTTATGTTTGTAGCAGCCCAAAACCCATACTTTTCATCGAAAATGATACTTGAATCTGACCATTTTCCATAAAATTGTGCGGTCTTCTTTATTGTAACACCTTTAAGTCCATCTTTTGAACCGTGAATAATTACATCTTTTAAACTAGGGAAAAGTCCTTGAATATGTTTTTCTTCTGAATAAGATTTAAAGGATTGAATATATGCTTCGCGAAACTTGTCAAAAAAGGAAATTACTTTATCTATCAGTGGAATTAGGAATTTCTCAATTGATACTCTTGAATGGTTAGTTCCGCCAATCTCTATTGGTTCTGAATCAAATAAAATATATTCGTCTCCACTTATTCCGTAGGCTGAATGAAAAAAAGTATTTCTAATTTGTTCGTAATGAACATCTTCAAAAAAGTTAATTAAATTGTCATAATTACAGTCACTTAGTTTTTCTTTTATTGCTCTAATTTTTTCTCCTGTTCCTAACAGTCGTTCTTGTTTTTTTGTTTTCCAAAATAGGTATGAAGAACCTCTAAAGTTCATTGCGTTTAAGCACAAACTTCCTATTATGTTATAAAAATCACTGTTTTCAAAAAAAGTAGAATATAGTAATAGTCCAATTCTTATTTTTTCTTTGCCTTTCTTTTCGTTGTAAAGTGATTTGTAAAATTCAAGAGCATCAAACCACTCTTTCAAATTTGAAGATTCTTCTGGACTTGCAATGTGTTTGTAGTTTAACAATGTTAATAGAAACTGAAATTCACTTCTATTTTTAGCATTCTTAAATAAATCGTCTATTTGGTTTAATGTATCTGTCATTTTCTAATTACTGCCAACAAGCGGGTTACTGAACAAAACATGCAGTAACCCACCATATATTTGCACTAATTTAGCACAAAATATTTCACTTTATATAAGTATGCACAATTAAATATTAACTGTATTCATTACATATACTATTGGTTATCAGTAACATACATAATTCTCACAAGCGTAAGGTTTATATTTTAAGTATACTTCCAAAAATAAACGTTTATAACCGTTAAAAACGGATAATAGGGGAAATTCGTCCTTTATCAATTCAGCCTCCTGACAATTAATTTATCAACCAGCTCACAAAACAACTGCGGCTTTAAAGCCCGCCAATTTTCTATTTCGAGCGTTCCCCCAAAATTTATATAATAGTCAAGTCGGTATTTTGTAAATTCTTCGGCGATAAATTGGCGTAAATTAATTGCGGCAATCCAACCGTCTTCAATATCTTCGTACCATTCTTCGTAGTAATCAGTATCTCCGCCGTGAAACTGCAACAGGTTTTCTCCCACTAAAATAAACCGTTTTATTCCGCTCCTCGTGAGTTTATCTACCACCTTTCGTTTAAAATGCATACTGTCGTTATGCAGCGTGTCGTTCCATTCTCCAAATAACTCGATTACGCACGTAGCCGTTTCGTAGTCAGCGTACAGTAACTTACAGTATAAAGTCTCAGAGTCTATCTCGTCCCATTCGGGGTCAATATAGTATCCATAAATGTCATTAACGTAGGTGTTTCCGTAACTACGCCCGTAAAAAGGCGATTGTTTATCTTCTGCGGCAATATAATAGCGTCGCCAGTTGTAAAATGGCTCAATGTCGTGCATAAATTCTCTTTCCTAAAAATGTCTTATTTATAAACAACAAACGGCGTTGTCGTTATTTCTGTTTAATTTTAGATTGTAAACAAGCCATTCCAGATTTGCAAAAAGTTCAATACAAATATAAGCCAGATAACTTAACGGTCTCCGAGCCGACTAAATATTTGCAGAGTGACCTCAAGTCAGAGGAAATGCTGATCAATATTGGTCCGCAGCATCCATCTACGCACGGAGTTTTGCGTTTAGAAGTAATCACTGATGGAGAAATCGTGGTGGACGTAGTTCCGCACATGGGTTATCTGCACCGCTGTTTTGAAAAGCACGCCGAAGCGTTGCCTTTTAATCAGATTATTCCCTACGTGGATCGTCTCGATTATGCCGCTGCCATGAACTCCGAACATTGCTATGCGATGGGCGTGGAAAAAATGCTCGGTATTGAGCACGATATTTCGAAACGGGTAGAGTACATCCGGGTACTGGTTGCAGAGTTAAGCCGTTTGGCTTCGCACTTTCTTGCCATCGGAACGTACGCTCTTGATATTGGAGCAACTACGCCATTTTTGTGGATTTTTAAAGAGCGGGAAAACATTCAACGGCTGTTTGAGTGGGTTTGCGGTGCCCGGTTACTGTACAATTATATTTGGGTCGGGGGACTTTTTTACGACTTACCCGTTGGATTTGAAGAGCGTTGCGAAGAGTACATGGTGTACTTAAAACCCAAACTCATTGAGCTTCAGCAAATAGTAATAGACAACCACATTTTTATTAACCGCACAGGAAACGTAGGCGTTCTGTCGCTTCCCATGGCAATAAATTACGGTTGCACCGGACCAGTGCTTCGTGCTTCGGGACTTCGTTGGGATTTACGAAAAGTAGACGGTTATTCAGTTTACCCGGAAATTGATTTTGACGTTCCAATTGGTGAAGGGTTAGCGGGCAAAGTGGGCGACTGCTGGGACAGAAACTACGTGCGGGTGCAAGAATGCTGGCAGTCAATACGCATTATTGAACAATGCCTCGAAAAGTTAACGGGCGACCACAAAAGAACCCGCGACTTTAATCCGCAAGCCGCCGTTCCGAAGAAAATCCGACCTAAAAAGATGGATTTTTACGCAAGAGCAGAAAACCCAAAAGGTGAACTTGGCTTCTTCTTCCGCACAGATGGCCGTTCGGATATTCCGCTACGGATGAAAGTCCGGGCGTGCTCTTTTAACAACCTTTCCATTTTATCCGAAGTATCACGGGGAATGATGATCGCCGATCTCATTGCCATTATCGGGTCAATTGATTTTATTATGGGAGAAGTAGACAGGTAGATTCTGAATTTAAAGAAAACTCAAACGGGGGTTTTTAACGTCTGGTTCATTATGAAATTGTTGAATAGTGTTCGTGAATCGAACATTTGCAACGTCTATCTGTGAATCAAAAAGCTTCTCCTAAAGTAGCGTAAAGGTTTCCTTTTTCGTAGGGAGAGAATCCGTAGTCAATTCTGAGATTAAGGTGTTTTTTGGTGGCAATTCTAAGACCTCCGCCGTACGTAAACTTCGGTTTCCCGAGTCGCAAGAGTTGGTTCTCATCGCCCATCCACCCTACTCCACCAAACCCAACTAAACCAATAAACCTCCAAACTTCGTAACGTGCTTCCGCCTGAACAATAGCGGTGTTTTTGTCCCGAAAGTAACCTTCATATAATCCACGCATCTTCTTCGGACCACCAATGAAAGACAATTGACTAAACGGGACATAGTTTCCAATCGTGAAACTTGTGACATAGTTTGTGGCAAGTACGAGTTTATCCGTAATCGATTTATAATGAGCCAAATCAGCGTAGAGCTTTGTGAACTCCCGATCAGCACCGAAAACTTTTGAAGTTGGCAGTACGTAAGCTTCGCCGAAAATCCCTTCGCGTGGATAGAACACGTTGTCCCGGGTATCGCGTAAAACAGAAACACCTAAACTCGACGTTCGGCTGTAATCACTTCCCGAAATGCTTCCAGAGGCCAATTCGCCGCCTTCAACGGTTTTAGTAATGTCGTAGCCTTCGTACTGATATCGCAATCCCACGTAATTGCCTTTTCCAAGTTGTTTGGCAAGCAACAATTTTACTTTTGGAAAGGTAACGTCGAAAACTTCTTGCGGAATACGTTTTTCACCGATTCCGTAATAAAAATAATTATATTTAAACCAACCAATATCACCATTTGTGTACCATTTATTATTTCCAAAAAACACATTGAATGGAAAGAATATGAGCACTTGCTCATTTTGCGTGTAAGTGACACCGAATGAAGCTTGCGATGGTTTTGCCCAAGCAGAATCTTTAGCAAACGAAAAAGTTGAGGTTGCAACGATACCGCCCCCAAAACCTGTTTCGGGAAAACTAAATACTACGGGCAAAACGATGATATTTTTATCGCGTAAAAACTTAGTAGTGTCAACTATGGAAGAGTCTGATTTTTGCGAAAAACCCGAAGTGGTAAAGCAAGATAGAGCTAAGAAGGTTATTGTATATTTCATTATCGAAACTTACGATAAATACCAAAAAAAAGATGTTCACAACATGATTTAATCATCTTTATTAACGCAAAAAAGGCCCCAATTTGGGGCTTTTTCGTTTTGTAAAAGTACTTATTATTCACCCTTAGTCGTTGCCTGACGGTACGGCTGAAAGGGTATTTTTAATAGGTTCATAATCTTGTCGTTTTCAATTGAATCCATGTGGGTATCAATTCCGTAAACCATTTCTTCCCGTGGCATAGTCATGAACGTTCCGAAGAGACGATCCCAGATAGAGAAAATATTTCCGAAGTTCGAATCTGTATAAGGCAGCACGTAATGATGATGAACCTTGTGCATATCCGGCGAAACAATAAACCAGCTAATTGCCCGGTCAACAGACTTAGGCAAGGTAATATTAGCATGATTGAACTGAGATAAAACCACCGAAATTGATTGGTACATAAACACCATCCACATCGGAGTTCCTATTAATAATACACCGATTGTGGTAAAAACGAAGCGAAAAACACTCTCTCCCGGATGGTGACGGTTCGCCGAAGTGGTATCAACGCTAGTGTCTGAATGATGAATGAGATGAAATTTCCACATCCAGGTCACCCGATGTTCTGTCCAGTGCACCAAATACGCACCAATTAAATCAAGCAGTAACAAGCCGAGAATCATGTACAACCAAAGTGGCATTTCGGGTAGCCATTGTAAGATTCCGAAGTTATTAGCAATTGCCCAATCTGCTGATAATAATAAGACGAACGCCATCGCAAAATTTACGATGATGCTGGTAAGTGTGAAAAATATATTGACTCCTGCGTGTCGCCACTTGTCATATTTGAACCGGAACAAAGGCACAGCCCCTTCAATAAGCCAAAAGAAGGCTATTCCACCCACTAAAATGGCACTTCGGTGCGAGGTTGGAATATTTTCAAAATAAGAAACGATTGATTCTATCATGTGTCAGGTTGATGTTGTGTTGTGTTGTGTAAAAATAATACAAAAGAATCATTCTACCATACTATTTACAATTTGTCAAACCGATAACCACGATTACTAAACTCTTCAAGAACTATTGGCAAGGCATAACGCATGGAGGAAAAAGCCTTCAAACTATCGTGCATAACGATGATACTTCCGGCTTCCGTATATTTCAACGTTTTGTTTAATACCTTTTCTTTTGCAACAGTTTGGTTATAATCTTTGGTCAAGACATCCCACATAATCAACTTGTGATCAGTCATTTCAGAAATTTGACTAAACTTTATTCTTCCGTAAGGCGGACGAAACAGATTTGTAGAAACTCCGTGTTTCTCTAATTCAGATTGACATAACGCTGCATTTTGTAAGTAAACCTCATTATCAGTCTTCCAGCCGTTGAGGTGATTAAAGGTATGATTCCCGATGCTGTGCTCGCTATTCATGACTTTTTCAAAAATGTTAGGGTATCTACGCACATTTTCACCGATACAAAAGAACGTGGCTTTAGCATTGTAAACAGCTAATTGTTTCAAAACAAACTCAGTTACTTCGGGGATCGGGCCGTCGTCAAAGGTGAGGTAAATAACCTTTTCGTTGGTATTTACTTTCCATGTCAATGACGGGTAAATGAGTGGTAGAATGAAAGGAGTTTTAAACATAATTTTTTACTTTATTATATATCCGTTTAACCTGTGTGCCTCCCAAACCAAAAATACTACTTTTCTTACTGAACCGCTGAAACACTTCGTGAAATGTAACAGACCTGTTTTCGGCAATCATTATGAAGAATCTGGCTCTCGTAGAAATTCAATTCCTGATTCTCATAAGGTATAGTTTTCAAATAAGTATTAACTGCATTTTTTACAAGATAAAAATGAGTAGATAAGTTAGGTATTTGAGATTCAATCGCCGTTACATCTTTACTCGTATACGCGTCCCAAAAATTAGCAAATAACTCAATATCAGCATTTTCTACTGTGATTGAACTTTTATATGCCCTTAGTAATTCTTCTGAATTCATTCCTCCGAGGCCATATAAATCCGTTGGTTAGCCCGAACGAAAAAGCACACAGGCAAGTCAGGACTTAGTAATAGTGAACAACTAAACTAAAAATTCACTTGACAAAACAAATCATCTTCAAACCAAAAGAACACCTCATCGGCAACAGAAATTTACTTTACTTTTTTAAACTTCGCAACAGATTTTTACTGGTAACCCTGCGGAGTTGTACCATAATATTTGTTCAGAAACGCTAATCTGCTTTTCACAAATCCTTCCCACGTATCGCCTGATTTATCACCTTCAATCAGGCATTCCCGCAAGACAATTATTTCATCCTCAATTTTAGGGAATTTCTCAAGAAGTGCATCTCCGTTTAGAATGTGGTATTTCATGGGTTTACTTTAATTTTCGCCCTTTCCAGACGTACCCGCTTTTACCTTGGGCGGCAATAGCCATAATAAAAACGTAGAAGGGATATATTACTTGAGTAAACGGAAGGTAAAGAATTGCTTTCGGCTTTCTGAAAAAGACTACGACGCTGACTAAAAACAAAAATTCAGCACTAAATTTCAATAAAACCAGCCAAAACTGTCCCGTCAGCATCGCCCAAACGGTAATTCCATTCACAATGGCTACGTAAATTGCCAAAGCCGTTGGTTGCCAGTTTTTATAAAAACGCCATTTACTCGCCCAGCGTTTTCGTTGACTAAAAAAGGACGAGATAGTTTCGTGAGCGTGCGTTTCTACCACCGCATTGTAGTCTTTCAGAAATTCAATTTTATCGGGAAAGCGAGACGCAATTTTGTGCATCAAAAACTCATCATCTCCTGAAGCAATTTGTTCGTTTCCTTCGTAACCTCCTACTTCTTCGAATATACTTTTACGGTAAGCGATATTCGCCCCACTGCACATATTCGGGCTGCCCAATTTAATAGAACAGGCTCCCGAACCTACCAAACTTCCAAACTCAATTATCTGAAAGTAATTCCAAAAATTTTGCAACCAATTCGCTCTTTTTTTAATGATGAAACTAACCGGAGCACTAATAAAATAAGCATCGGTTTTTTCGTAAAATTCTACCAAAGAAGATAACCATTTCGAGTTCATAGTACAATCACCGTCGGTAGTTATAATAAGTTCGCCCTTTGCTGTTTTGAGAGCTTCAGTAATTGCTCTTTTTTTAGGTGATGAATTATTACTTCTTTCTTTCAGGTCTATAATATTGATATTTAAATCGGAAGTTCTTTTAAAGTCCTCGATTACAGAAACCGTATTATCTTCAGAAGAGTCGTTTACAATAATTAACTCGAAATTTCTTTTTCTATAATCTTGATTATCAATATATTGTAATAATTTTATGATATTCCGCACTTCATTTCTAACCGGAACAATTATCGAAATAGTTGTTACTTCGGCATCTCTTTTTGAGTTAATTAGCTTGAATCTAAAATTCCAGACTACAAAGAGCAGTAAACAGCCAACGGTGTAGGAACCCAATAAAACATAAGCGAATAAATCCATTTCAGACTTTATTAAGTTTAATCTTTTTCCTCGAGAAAATAAGAAATGCCCCGACGAACATGGGAACAAAAATATTGATAATCCACAGCAGCGTTGCGGCGGCTAAAACGGGTTCAATTGGCACGGCATAGAGTCCAAAGAAATAAGCAGCTGTAAGTTGCCTACTCACTATATCCCCAAACATTCCCAAAACGGCACCGAGTGTTTTGAACAGGAAAATAATACTTACCAAACCAACAAGTAGATAAGCCGGCAAATCAACATCAAACACTTCAAGCAAAACTACAAATTGAATCGTGAAAAGTAGATGCCGAAAAAACGCCCAGTTGAATAAATCAAAAATTGTACTTTTAGAATAATTATCTAACACATTTAAGAAATTAATTGCGTTAAATTTCGGCAGCTTTATTCTTTTAGAAAAAAACAGAAAACCAATTATTATCAACACTGTTAAAGCATGTCGTATAATTATGTTTGCAGTTGTTCCGACGAGGTTGTTATTGTAGAATATTGTTTCATAACCTGCCTTTCCGAACAAAATCAGAACGAACATTTGCATTCCGTTGCCCAACAATAAAGCAACTACGGCTTTTGGTTTTAAACAACTTGGCACGTCTCGTAATCTTCCAACGAAGTCTCCAATCATTAAAGGTGATAAATTCCCTAAAGTTGCTCCCAAAAGCACGGATTTATAGGAATTAATAAAACTAATTTTATGAACTTTATTCAACAAAAGCTTCCATTTCGCAGATTCAAATGCCCAATTTAGTGGCATTAGCACAATTACGAGCACGCAACCGCCAACTTGCTTTATTCCAAAACTGTGCAGCACTTGTAACCAATCCCTTTCCGAAGTTTTTGATTGGAACATTCTAATCAGAAAAAATACCAGCACGATGAATGCTGCTAATTTCAGCAAATTAGTAACCCATATTGGAAGATATATTTGTAATTTTGATATTAAGTTTTTCAAAGAGGTAACTAATCGTGACAGACACAA
Organism: Spirosomataceae bacterium; assembly: GCA_047630355.1. GTDB lineage: Bacteria > Bacteroidota > Bacteroidia > Cytophagales > Spirosomataceae > JANQUM01. The sequence continues at coordinate 9,275 of JBLHXN010000066.1, forward strand.
AAGTAGCGGAAAAAATCATCTTGGGCGTTGACCCCGGCACCCGAATTATGGGTTACGGGTTAATTTCTGTGAAAGGCAGTAAATTTACGTTGATTCAATACGGCGTAATCAGGCTGGAAAAATTAAGTTCTCACGAACTGAAACTCAAACGCATTTACGAAAGAATCACCGAAATTATTGACGAATACTTACCCGACGAAATGGCAATCGAAGCTCCATTTTACGGTGTAAACGTACAGTCTATGTTAAAACTGGGCCGTGCCCAAGGTGTTGCCATGGCAGCAGCTTTGAGCCGTGAAGTATCAATTGTGGAATATTTGCCAAAAAAAATTAAGCAATCTGTCACCGGAAACGGAAACGCCTCCAAAGAACAAGTAGCTTATATGTTGGAAAACTTATTCAACCAAAAACTCGAAAAACAATTTCTGGATGCTACCGATGCATTAGCAACGGCAGTTTGCCATTTTATGCACGGAAATACAAAAGCATTGACAGGGAATAATTCTAAAAAGAAAGGCTGGGCGGCATTCGTCAGCGAAAACCCAAAGCGGGTAAAATAAGCATTACAATAATAATGATGAACAGACGAAAAGCCATTGGTTCTTTAGCCGCTTTACCGTTAATTGGTGGAATTCAAATAAAAAATGATACTCCGGTAAAATTGAAAATCATGGTAACCGGAGCTCATCCCGATGATCCTGAAACAGGTTGTGGTGGAGCGATTGCCAAATGGACAAAAGCGGGTCACGAAGTTGTGGTTGTTTATCTAACTCATGGCGAAGCGGGGGTTGAAGATACTGAGGCGGAAGAAGCCGCCATCATCCGAACTAAAGAAGCGACTGCTGCTTGTAAATTGTTGAACGCACGTCCCGTTTTTCTAAGTCAAATAGACGGTAGTACCGAAATAAACAATGTTTGGTTCGATAAGGTACTTGCCGTACTTCAAAAAGAAAGCCCAGACGTATTGCTTACGCATTGGCTCATTGACACGCACCGCGACCACCGTATTTGTGCTAACCTTTTTTACGATGCCTGGCTCACTAACGGACAAGCTTCCGCCTTGTATTTTTACGAGGTAATGACAGGCGGACAAACTCAAAACTTCAACCCAACGGATTATGTTGACATAACCGAAGAGATTGAAGTTAAACATCAGGCGTGTTTTGCCCACAAGAGTCAATTCTTAGAGGATTCGTACGAAAATCACCACGGACAAATGGAGCTTTTCCGTGGCATGGAGGCAACTGTTTCGTACGCTGAAGCTTACCTGCGGCATTGGCAAAGCGTAACAAGTCCTATTTTCTCAGCTTAACAAGTTCAACTATTCATAAAACCCAATTAACAAATGAAACACACGTTTTACCTCGCATTATTAGCCGTCACTTTCTTTGGCTGCAATCAGGAACCGAAAAATGAAGAATTATCAACCGTTGAGGCAGAGGTTGTATCGGCAGAAAGCGACGCTGGATTTATTCACGTTGTTTATTTCTGGCTTGATGAAGACCTAACCGATGAGCAACGACAACAATTTGAAACCGAAGGCCTGGGTAAGTTAGCAACTTGTCCAACTATTCAGAAGGTGTATTACGGCCCGCCCGCCATGTCTCCCCGCGATGTAGTTGATAATTCATACAGTTACGCGTGGGTCTGTCACTTTAAGAATAAAGCTGATCAGGACGCTTATCAGGAAGAACCCATTCACTTAAAGTTTATCGAAGATTTCAGCTCGATGTGGACGAAGGTGCAGGTTTATGATAATTTAGTGAGTAATTAAACCAGTCGGTAATCCCCCCTTTAAAATTCAAAAGCGTAGAATCGTCAAATATGACAGTTCTACGCTTTTTTTTTAAAGTCGGAAATAAATTTTTATCAGTTAGGAAACAAAGACTTATCCAAACCAGGAATAATCTTCAACGCGTTTTTGTAGTAAACTTTTTTCAGGATTTCATCCGATAATCCAATACCATACATTGGCCAGAAAGCGTGATATTTTTTGTGATAACGAAAATACTCATCTTCGGTCTCTAATACTCTGAAATACGTTTCATACTCTTCAGGCTTCCAAGAGTCTTTCCCAAACAAAATACGATCTTGCCATTCGGTAAAAAACTTATTTGCCGTACGAGGCTGACGACCAAGTTCTGCGATAACCGCACCAATTTCAACGTACATATTTGGCATTTCAGCGAGTAATTCACCGAGCTTATCCAAATCATTTGGATACCAGCCCATGTGAGCATTTATGAAGGTCGTATTAGAATGCTTCTTAAATACACGGTGCTGTTGAGCAATCAATTCTTCCCAAGAGAAATCTCCAGTTTCTGCGTCACGCTTTCTGCGGGGATGCGTTTTGAGTTCCAACCAGCGTTCGTTAAACTGATCAAGCGGTTGCCAAAACGGAGCGGGATCTGCGGTGTGAATCAAAACAGGAATACCCAACTCTCCCGCTTTCGCCCAAACTCCATCAATCCGAGAATCATCAATCGGGACGATGGAACCGTCCGTATTTGTTACACTAAAACCTAAGCTTTTATAGATTTTGAGTCCTTTAGCTCCGTGCTTCTTCACGTCATCTTCCAGCATTTGAGCGGCTCGTTCTGACCAGCCGGGTTCGTTTATAGAATTAAAGTCAACGTTTGTAAACACAGCAAAACGATTCGGGTAATTAGCTTTCACATTTTCAATACTTTTCACCAAAATCTCTGTCGATTTATCAATATCACGCGTCCAACCCCGACCAGATAGATTTACCATGACAGCCATATTCAGACTATCCATATCGGTAATTCTACCATCTAAAAACTCTTTACCGTCCTGCATTCCGTACTGGTGATTGTGCACATCGATGAACGGGAATTTAGCTCGAAACGGCACGTTTTCCGGCACAACCAGGGTGGACTTCGGATCGTATTCTTCAAAACTTACTTTGCCGTCATTATCGCCAATGGTTATTTGCTGAGCTTTCGATTGGCTGAGAATGAGCACGAAAACGGAAAGAATTAATAGATTTCTCATATGATAGAATTATGTAAATACTAAGTTATTGCAAGAAGGTTTCTTTCAGAGCGTTCCACAAACCCACCTTTTCTTGCTTATCGTTTTTAGCAACGTCTGACACCACATCGGAAAATATAAACGTCTTCCCGTCCAGAAGTACGGGTTTGTACTTATTGGCAGAAATGGTATTTTTCTTAATTAATTCGCCAAACGACACAACGTATTTTACCGATTCCAGTGCAACCAAATCAGGCAACTCAATTGATTTATCAACCAATTCGATAGCGTCAAGTGATAGCTTTACAGCGTTCAGGATTTTATTCAGAAATATTGCTTCGCCGTCAGTTAACGGCTTGGATAGCACAAGTACGTGTTTATCAGTCGTAAATTTTACCAAAACCTCCGGCGTTTCGATTTCCGGATTTACGTACAAGGTTTCGTTATAAAATAATAGGCTGGCGAGCTGCTTGTTCATCCCCGCATGATTAAAGCTTCGCGGTCGGGTCCGGTTGAAACAAAAGCGATTGGCACGTTAAGTTCTTTTTCAAGATAAGCTACGTAATCCTTGAGTGCTTGCGGAGCATTTTCAAATTTCCGAACTCCTTCAAGTGTGTCGCCCCATCCTTTAAGAGTTTTGTAAACGGGTTCAACCTTTGTATCCACGATATCGTACGGCATTTGATCAGACAGCGAGCCATCCGGCAAGCGGTAGTGCGTACATACTTCAATTTCGTCGAAAATGTTCAGCACATCAGCTTTCATCATCACCAACTGCGTTACGCCGTTGAGCATAATTGTGTACTTCAAAGCGGGCAGGTCTAACCAGCCGCAGCGTCTTGGTCTTCCGGTTGTAGCACCAAATTCACGCCCTTCTTTTCTGATTTTCTCACCTGCTTCATCTTCGAGTTCGGTAGGGAAAGGCCCGCTCCCAACGCGGGTACAATAAGCTTTGAAAATACCGAATACTTCACCGATTTTTCGGGGAGCAACCCCTAACCCGGCACAAACACCCGCTGCTGTTGTGCTTGAACTCGTCACAAATGGGTAAGACCCAAAGTCAATGTCAAGTAATGAACCCTGAGCACCTTCAGCCAAAACTTTTTGTCCGGAATCAAGAGCGGCGTTCACCGTATATTCGCTATCTACTAAGTTGAATTTTTTAATAAATTCAATAGCATCAAAAAAGGTTTTTTCAGCTTCGTCAAGTTCGTACTCAAATTCGTAGAAACCCAAAAGACGTATATGTTGGGCTTTTATTTTCTCGTACTTGTCTCTGAAATTTTCACCAATCAAATCTCCCAATCTTAAACCTAACCTTGCTACTTTATCTGAGTAAGTTGGTCCAATCCCTTTTAGTGTTGATCCGATTTTTTGGTCGCCTTTATCTTGTTCGTAAGCGGCATCAAGTAAGCGGTGCGTTGGTAGAATAACTGCCGTTTTCTTTGAGATAAAAAGATTCTTCTGAAAGTCTATTTTGTAATTACTTAAACCCTCAATTTCTTTCTTAAAAATTACGGGATCAAGTACTACACCATTTCCAATTATATTGGTACAGTCGTTGCGGAAAATTCCCGATGGTATTTGGTGAAGCACGTGCTTATGACCATCAAATTCGAGCGTGTGTCCAGCGTTTGGTCCGCCCTGAAATCTGGCAACAACTTCGTATTGGGGAGCAAGAACGTCCACGATTTTACCTTTGCCTTCATCGCCCCATTGAAGCCCTAAAAGAATATCAACCATTAGTGATTTTTGATTTTGAATGTTAGTTATAACAGATTAAAGAGGAGTAGAAAGTTAAGCAGCTTCTGCTTTTAGTTTATTTTTGCAGTTTTCACGTTTGCAATGTCCATAAAAAATCAGGGAATGGTGCATCACTTCAAACTTCATTAAGTCGCCGACCATACTTTGAATATTCTGCACCCGCGGGTCGCAGAACTCTTCTACTTTGTGGCAGTCAAGACAGATTAGGTGATCATGCTGTTTGAAACCGTACGACTTTTCGTATTGGGCTAAATTTTTCCCAAACTGATGTTTTGTAACCAAATCACAGGCAACGAGTAAATCAAGTGTATTGTAAACAGTTGCCCGACTGACCTGATATTTTTTATTTTTCATTGAGATATACAAATCATCGACATCGAAATGGTCAGTTCGGTTGTATATCTCTTCCAGAATGGCGTAGCGTTCAGAAGTTTTTCGCAGTTGCTTATTTTCGAGATAGGCGGTAAAAATCTGTTTTGCAGAATTAAAATTTTTCTTGTCGGTATTGTTTTCCATAAACGGTGCTTTGTCAGATATTTTTTCAAAATATCAAGATACAAATATATCAGAATTCAAGCCGAAAACCAACGTCGCCGGACTCAGTAATACCCCATTTAGGTTGAAAAGTGGTCTTTGGTGATGCATTAAGTTTTTTGAGGTGTTCGTTGTACTTTTTTGCCGCCGTAGCTTTGAAATCATTTGACCCTTCCATAAACGAACCTCCGGTTACAAACAAAGCGAGGCCAAGTAGTAACCTGGGTAAGCTTCGCTCCACGTAGTTGTAATCTTTGCCATCAATTACAGCGGTTCGGTTCACTCCCACTAAACCGTCAACTGCCAATACAATTCCGGCAACGCTCACCACCGGAGCAACCGGCAGCATAATTCGACCAATTTTATATTTTCGAAGCGTCTTTTTATCAAAGCTGTAAAGTTTTACCAGTTCATCGTGCGAAAGATTTTGGTTTCCGATGAAGATCGGCGTATTAAAAGCAGTTCTTTTATAAAATAGCGTATCTGCCTCCTGAGCCGAAGCTGTGGCAAAGCAAACTAAAAACAGCAGAATAAATAATTTACGCATCAAATTGGCAGATTTTATCATCAAAAAATCAATAGGCTACAATGATAGAGAGAATCAGATGAACGAAAAAAGAAAAGTCAAAAGTTAACTCTTTTGTCTGCACTTTACAAAATCAACAATTCTTCTTCGAGTTGTTCTTTTCGCAGTACCTTATTAATGCCTTCGATATTTTTCAGATGACGGAGTAACTTATCAAGATGTTTCGTATCAGTGACGTAAACCTTGATATTTCCGTGAAAAATCTGCTCGTCGGTATCTATATTCAAACTTCGCATGTTAATGTGCAGTTCGTTTGAAATAACTTTTGTTAAATCCTGAATCATTCCAACCCGGTCAATTCCTTCGAGTGTAATAGTGGCAAGGTAAGATCTCTGAATCTGTGAAATCCACATCGCTTTTATTACTCGATTACCGTAGGAAGACAAGAGCTGTTTTGCGTTTGGGCAACTACTTCTATGAACTTTAATACCTTCCGTAACCGTCAAGAATCCAAAAACATCATCACCCGGAATGGGCGTACAACAACGAGCTAACGCGTAGTCTATTTTCTGCATATCATCACCGATAAGCAATGTATCGTTCCCTTTAGACTTCTTTATGGCACGTTCAAAATTCTTAGCATTTTTATAGGCACTTTCTTCCAGTTCTACCTTTTTCTGCTTGTTGTAAGTCGCGTCTCGCTTTAAGACAAATTTCTTAATCTCATCGGGGTTGATGTAACCTTTTCCGAACGAATAATAGAGATCGCTGTAGTCCTTTTTGTTGAAAAATGCCCGCAGCTGATTGTGCGTTTCGAGGCTATCTTCCACACTGAGGTGCTTTAGCTTCTTTCTGATGATTTCTTTTCCGTCAGAAACGTAAACCTTATTGCTTTCTTTGATCAGGTCTTTAATTCTGGATTTGGCCTTCGACGTAACCACAAACCGCAACCAATCTTCCGATGGTTTTTGATTTTTTGTGGTCAAAATTTCTACCTGATCTCCATTGTTCAAAACGTGACTTATGGGCATCAGTTGCCCGTTAACTTTACCAGCGGTACATTTCTTACCAACTTCAGTATGAATTTCAAACGCAAAATCAAGGACCGTTGCACCCTTTCTCATGACTTTTAGGTCACCTTTTGGCGTAAAGACAAAAACTTCTTCGGCGTATAAGTTGGTTTGAAAGTCTTCCACAAACTGCATTGCCGAGTGATTCTCCGAGCTAAACGCGTCCCGCACCTGATTGAGCCATTGATCCAGCGGAGCGTTAATAGAAGTATCGTTCCCTTTGTATTTCCAATGTGCCGCGTAGCCACGTTCGGCAATATCATCCATTCTCTTAGTACGGATTTGCACCTCAACCCACACGCCCGCCTGACTCATTACCGTAGTATGCAGTGATTCATATCCGTTAGCACGGGGCGTCGAAATCCAGTCTTTTAACCGGTCGGGCTTAGGCTGATATTCGTCCGTTACAATAGAATATGTCTGCCAACAAGCCGCTTTTTCAACTTTACGATCACCTTCAGGTAAGTCATCAACAATAATCCTGATGGCAAATAAATCGTAGATTTCTTCAAACGTAACTCGTTGTTTTTTGAGTTTATTCCAGATAGAATAGATATGTTTCGGTCTACCTTTGATATGAAACTTAACGCCCGCTTCTTCTAATCGCCGCGAAATAGGTTTCATGAAATCCTTGATAAGTTTCTCACGGGCAGATTTTCTGCGTTTAAGCTTCGCGGCTATTTCACGGTATTGATCCGGTTCGTTGTACTTTAGGTAGAGATCTTCTAATTCAGACTTTATGCTGTACAAACCCAAACGATGGGCAAGTGGAGCATATATGTATATAGTTTCGTTGGCAATTTTTAGCTGGGAATTACGAGCCATACTCGCCAAAGTCCGCATATTGTGCAGTCGATCGGCAAGTTTTATCAGAATAACCCGCACATCTTCCGAAAGCGTCAACAGCATTTTTCGGAAATTTTCGGCTTGAGCAGATTGGCTCTGTTCGAAGTTTTCAGCAATTTTGGTCAAGCCATCAATAATCATCGCCACCTTGTCACCAAATTCTCTCCGGATACCTTCGAGCGTCCATTCCGTGTCTTCAACTACATCGTGTAACAAGGCACAGATTATTGCCGTGGCTCCTAAGCCAATTTCTTCAACGCAAATCAAGGCTACTTCGAGCGGGTGATAAATATACGGTTCGCCAGATTTCCTACGCATTTCTTTGTGGGCATCCTGCGAAATATTATACGCCTTTCGGATATTCTTTACGTCTGTTTCGTCAATAAACGGGCGGGCAGCCCGTAAAATGCGGCGGTAGCGTTTACGGATTTCTTTTTCTTCGTCTTCGGTATAATAAATTGGATCAACTTTTACTTTGGTGGACTTCATGCGGTATCTGTCACTTTTAATTTCGTAATTAAAGTTACGTAAAAACTTACGCAGGAACGCAAAAAAAGAAATAATATTACGACAAGAAATACACGAAGCGAGTCTGCAAGTAAAAAACAGCATTTGAAGTAATAAATATATGTTTATGGACAATCATAAGTCAATCGTATTTGTACTAAAAGTTTAATCGTAAAATCCTGTATCAGACTGTTGAGGTGTCTTGATTATGATTTAATGTATTCCGCTTCGGCTTAACGGGTGAAGTGGAAATCCTTTTTGTGAGGAACGAAGCAAAAAGATTGAAACGAAACACGTGACCACGCACCGCGGGGGAGGCCTAAAAAAAAAATCTTAAACAATAGTTGAAGAAATGAAAAAAGTATTTCTATCTTTGCAGCCCGATTTGATACCAATCAAATTTATTTAAGCGGGCGTGGCGGAACTGGTAGACGTGCTAGACTTAGGAT